>NZ_JMCB01000005.1:300000-504291 GCF_000737315.1 Hyalangium minutum | reverse complement strand
ACCACCAAGCCCTCACGCAGGAACATGCGCTGCTGGCGTGCCAGGGGCAGGTGAAAGGCATACTTCTGCAGGGCCACGTGGACGGCAAACTCCACCGAGTAGCGGCCGCCCTCCACCAGAACAGCCGCTTGGTGAGCAGCACCAGCCCCGTCCCATCGAAGTAGAGCACCTTGGCCGGGCGACGGCTTCTGCCCACGAACAGGAACACGTCCCCCTTGAGCACCTGCCCTCCCAACTGCTGCTCCACCAGCGCCGCTGAGCCCGTCAAACCCCTTGCGCATGTCCACCGGCGCTGCACACGCAAACACCCGCACCGCTCGGGTGAGCGTCAGCACCCCAGTTTCCGCAGCAACTGTGCTGCGGCCTCCAGGCTCAACCCCTCCACCCGAAAGCCCCCGGGTGCCACCACTGCCAACGGCCCGGCCTGCGCCACGGCTGCCTGCGCCACCCCAGTCGGAAGCGTCGCACCGGCCACCTCGCCTATAACGGAGGTCCTCCATCAGGTGGGACGTAGCGAGGACTGCGACATGTCATCCCGGATCCACGCGTGAGCCGCCAGCAAGCCCAGCCGGCACCTGCGGGTGACGCAGCGGGAGGACTTGAACTCCACCAACGGCATGTTCCTGGACGGGGTGGCCGCGCTGTCTCCCTCCGTGGCCGCGTCAAGGCAGAGCTTCGCGAGCAGAAGGCCTCTTCACGCAGCAGGCAGGGAGCACCGGAACACAGTGCCGCGTCCTGGCCGAGGCTCCGCCTGCAGCCGGCCCTGGTGCACCTCCAGGATGGAGCGGCTGATGGACAGCCCCATGCCCAGTCCCGCTGGCTTGGTGGTGAAGAACGGCTCGAACAGACGCTTCTGCACCTCCGGGCTCAAGCCCACGCCCGCGTCCTCCACGACCAGCTCCACGCGCCCGTCCGTTCGTTGGGTGCGCACCCACACCTGCCGCTCTCCGGGCGGACACGGGCCCACCGCATCCAGCGCGTTGATAATGAGGTTGAGCACCACCTGCTGCAGCTGAACCCCATCCCCTTTCACGGGCAGCGGCGCGTCCGCCAGGTGCAGCGTGAGGGTCGCGCCCCGAAGCTGCGCATCATTGCTGGCCAGCTGCGCCACCTGGCGCACCAGCTCATTGAAGTCATGGGAGGCGAAAGGCGCTTGGTCCTTCTTCAGCATCGCCCGCGTGCGGCGGATGATCTCTCCGGCCCGCTTGTCGTCGGAGATGATGTCCTCGAGCACCTCTCGCAGCAGCGGGAGGTCGGCCGGCGTGCGATGGAGCAGCCGCAGCGCCGTCTCGGCGTTGGTGAGAATGGCCGAGAGGGGCTGGTTCAGCTCATGGGCGATGGAGGCGCCCAGCTCGCCCACCGCGGCAACCCGCTCCATGTGGGCCCGCTCGTCCCGGGCCCGGCGTGCCTCCAGCTCCGCACGCCTGCGCGGAGTCGCGTCCACCACGGTGACCACGGCGCCGCCGCCCGGCAACTCCAGCCGCCGGGCGCGCAGCTCGAACCACGTGTCCGCCCGGGGGCCGCGGAACTCCACCATGCCCTCCTCCACCCGGCCCGAGAGCACGTTTTCCAGCAGCGAGGCCACCCCCGCTGTCTCGAGCTCCCCCGCGTGCGTCAGCTTCTGCAGTGCCTGCAGGTAGGAGCGGCCCGGAAACACCAGCCTCTGGGTGGACAACGCCCCCAACCCCTCGCGCTGGGCCGAGGGTGCGCTGGCTCGAAGCACGGCGCCGTTGCTGTCCAGGATGGCCACCGCGCCCGGGAGTGAGTCCAGCACGGCCAGGTTCAGCCGCTGAGCGCCCCTGCGCCGCTGCCGCTCCAGCAACAGCACGACGATGAGCGCCAGCATGAGCAGGCCCGCCACCACCACCGCCATCATGCCCCAGCGATAGCGCGCCCAGAGCTCGGGCGCTCCCGGCTCGACCGCCGCGAGCGAGGTGGCCATCCGCCACAGAATCAAGACGCTCAGGGCGCGCATCCCTTCCTCCGAGCAGGCCGCACGCCCCCCTCCTGCCACCGCTCACCGCCTCGAATCTAGTGAGCTCTTCGTTGAATTGACATGCACGCGGAGTTGTGAGCCGGCTGGCGCTCCGTGCGGATGACGCGAGATGCTGCGGACATGAGTGAGTCCCCGCGGCAGGCCCCCCCGGCAACACCCGAGGAAGCCCAGACGGTCATCCGCCCGCAGTCCGGTTCCGCCCCTGCCTCGGGTGCCACACCCCCTGCTTCGGAGGTGGGGGGTTTTCACGTGGCGCCCGGGAGCACCCTGGCGGGCCGCTACACCGTGCTGAACGTCTTGGGCCAGGGCGGCATGGGCGTGGTGGTGGCCGCCTATGACGCGCGGCTGGATCGGCGTGTGGCCCTGAAGCGGGTGCGCTCGCACGAGGCCCAGCGCAGCGGCGATGGGCTGGCGCAGGTCCGCATGGTGCGGGAGGCGCAGAGCATGGCCCGCCTCAATCACCCCCACGTGGTGGCCGTCTATGACGCGGGGACGCTCGAGGATGGCTCCGTCTTCATCGCCATGGAGTACGTCCAGGGACAGACGCTGCGGAGCTGGAGCCAGCAGACTTCGCCCCGGTCCTGGCGAGAGGCCGTCCAAGCCTATCTGGCCGCGGGGCGTGGGCTGACGGCCGCACACGCCGCGGGCCTCGTCCACCGGGACTTCAAGCCCGACAATGTCCTGGTCGGCGAGGACGGCCGGGTGCGAGTCACGGACTTTGGCCTGGCACGGGCTGGGGCGACCCCAGACGCCGCCGCACAGCCTGTCACCGCCCTCCCCACCTCCGCGCTGGAGGCGCCGCTCACCTTGCCGGGCGCCGTGCTGGGAACACCCGCGTACATGGCTCCGGAGCTGCTCCAAGGCCAGCCAGCGAATGTGCGCAGTGACGTGTATGCCTTCTGTGCCTCGCTCTACGAGGCGCTCTATGGGCGAGTCCCCTTCCCCATGGACTCAATGGCGTCGGTTCTCCGCCTCTTGAAGGAGGGCCAGCCGCCCATTCCTCCCGCGGACTCGCAGGTGCCCGGCTGGGTGGCTCGCGCGGTGCTGCAGGGCCTGCACCCCAACCCGCTGCAGCGGCCCGGCTCCCTGGAGCAGGTGTTGCGGCAGTTGGAGGACGATCCCGAGGTGCGGCGCCGGAACTGGCTGCGAATGGGAGGACTGACGGCGGCGGTGGCGCTGTTCGCGGGGCTGGCGGTCTGGACGTGGGTGCGCCAGCAGGGCCCGGACTGCGAGAGCCTGACGCGCCGCCTGGAGGGAGTGTGGGACGCGCCGGTGAAGGCCCGCGTCACCCAGGCGATGGAGGCCACCGGGCTGCCGTATGCGAAAGACACAGCCCAGCGCGTGGAGCGGCTGCTGGATGGGTACGCCCAGGCTTGGGTGAAGCAGCGAGTCGAGGTGTGCCAGGTGGCGGCCGCGCACCCGGTGACGGCACCGCGGTCGCAGAGCCTGGAGCTGCTGCGAGAGGCCTGCCTGGAGCGGCGGCGCAGCCAGCTCCAAGCCTTCACCGGACTGCTGGGGCGTGGACCGGATCCGGAGCTGGTGGACAAGGCGGTGCCGGTGGCGCAGGCGCTGCCGCCGCTGGAGTACTGCGCGGATGCCCAGGCGCTGCTGGCGGCGGTGCCACCTCCCGAGGATCCCCAGGTGCGCGCGAGGGTGGAGGCGCTGCAGGCGCAGGTAGAACCCCTGGAGGTGCTGCTCGCGGCAGGAAAGTACAAAGAGGGGCTGGCGCTGAGCGAGCAACTTCTCTCCCAGGTGGAGCCGGTGGGCCATGCGCCCCTGCACGCGAGGGCCCTGCTGCTCCGAGCCCAGCTGCAAGAGGGCGCGGGCGACTACAAGGCCAGCGAGAGCACGGTGGCGCAGGCCATCTCCGAGGCGGCCCACGGCCGGGATGCGGTGCGGGTGGCGCAGGCCTGGAACCTCCGGCTGCTGCTGGTGGGCATTCGCCAGGCACGCCCCAAGGAGGCCGAGCCGCTGGAGCCCCTGGTGGAGACGGTGGTGGAGTTGGCGGGAGACGAGGCGACCCTCGCCGACTCGCTCCAGGTGCGCGGCCGGCGGCTCGAGAGCGTGGGCCAGTTCCAGGAGGCGAAGGAGCACTACGAGCGCGTCCTGGCCCTTCGAGAGAAGCTCTTCGGCCCCAGCCACCTTCGGGTGGCCTTGGCGCTCACGGACCTGGGCAACGTGCTCCGGCGCATGGGCCAGTACGCGGACGCGAAGGAGCGGCTCGAGCGCGCCCTGGCCATTCAGCAGGAGACCGTCGGCCCCACGCACGTGAGCGTGGCCCACTCGCTCACCACGTTGGGCATCGTGTTCAAGGAGCTGGGCCAGTACGAGGAAGCCCGGGTCCGGCACGAGCGTGCCCTGACCATCGTGGAGGAGGCACTGGGCCCGGATCATCTCCAGACGGCCACCGTGCTCCAGCAGCTGGGGAATGTGCTCCTGGACCTGGGAAAGTACGAGGAGGCACAGGTCCGGCATGAGCGCAGCCTGGCCATCGTGGAGAAGGCGCTGGGCCCCGAGCACCCCCACGTCTCCAAGGTGCTCGCCAGCCTGGGCATCGCGATGGCGGGACTGGGCCGGTACGAAGACGCACGGCTGCGGTTCGAGCGCGCGCTGCACATCCAGGAGAAGACTTATGGCCCCGAGCACCCGGATGTGGCGGGCATGCTCATCAACCTGGGCGGAGTGCTCGCGGACCTGGGACGGTATGGCGAGGCCAAGGCCCATCAGGAGCGGGCGCTGGCCATTCTGGAGAAGGTGCTGGGTCCTCGGCACCCGGTGCTCTCCATCCCCATCACCCTGCTGGGCCGGGCCCTCACGGGGCTGGGGCGGTATGACGAGGCACAGCGACAGTTGGATCGCGCGCTGGCCTTGCAACAACAGCCGCAGGAGCACGCCGGGCTGGTGGAACCACTCACCGGGCTGGGATGGCTCCAGTTGGCGCGCGGCAGGCCCACGGCCGCCGTGCCGTTGCTCGAGCGGGCCTTGAAGCTGGCGCCAGAACAGGCCGGCACGGAGGTCCGGTTCGCGCTGGCCCAAGCGCTCTGGGAGTCGAAGCAGGATCGCCCTCGGGCGCTTGAGCTGGCCACCCGCGCCCGCGAGGAATGGCGCCGCCGCGGTCACGCCCCCCGGCTGGCTGAGGTGTCCCAGTGGTTGGCGTCCCGGAGATGACCCCGGTCACAACGTGAACCCGCTGTCAATTCAACAAAGATCCAACTGCCGCTCCAGGAGGGAAGGGAGCAGAAGGAGTCCGCACGAGGCCGTCCATGAAAATGGACTCACCATCGTGCGCAGCACCTCACCCCCAACCAGGAGTTGTCGATGTCGTTGATGGGTTTGATTCCTCCCATTGGCTTGGAGATTCCCTGCAGTGGCTATGGCGTAAACATTCCGCTCCAGGTCAACGTCCTGGGGATCGTCACGTTGGACTTCAAGGGCGGCATCAAGTACCGGATTGAAGCGAACCTTGGCGCGGGACTCGGTGGCGTCAAGATGAAGGTCATCGGCTACGAGCAGTCTGCGGACAGCCCCGTGCTGGGCAAGGTCACCTTCAGCCAGGCGGATGTCGACACGACGCCGCTCAGCTTGCTCGAGCTCACCAAGACTCTCCCTCCGACCTTCCGCCAGACGACGTACCTGGATATCCGGGTGACCATCGAGAAGCCGCCCGGCGGTGGCCCTCCCCTGGTGCTGATGAACACGAAGCCGCTGACGCTGGTGAACGACTCCCTCACGGTGTTCCCGCCGCAGGGCTCTGTCTACCAGCTTCAGGCTCCCGTGGACCTCTCGCCTGTGGGCAACCCGAACCAAGTCGTCGCAACGCTTCTGCAGTTCCCCACGACCTGGTCGCACAACCCCTAGCCGTACCGGAGCTCCCAGGAACCGCGCACCCAGCACGTCGAAGGCGCGCAGTTCCTGCTTCGCGGAGGGGGTGGAGGGAAACGCCTCCACCTCTCCCAACACCCGCTGCTCCGCCGCGTCAAAGACACCGCAGAACCGGTCCTGGTCCAGGTCGAAGAGGCCTCGGAACCGACGCAGCACGGCGACATGGGCCTCCATGGGCCGGGGATCCTCCTGGCCCAGTCCATGTACGGCAGCAGGAGCTCGCGGCTGGCATCCACCGCTGCCTTCCGGGCCGACGCATCCGCCGGGCAGTAGCACCGCAGCACCAGCCGAGCCGTCTCGATGCGGTAGGCGACGCGGCCCTCCTCGGCAGGAACAGCCACGCTGTCACCTTCCCTTTCCGCCTGGGCACCCGCGCTACGGCTTGAGCGACTTCCACCCCGCCTCTTCCCGGACCATCTGGCCGAGCCAGTCGGTGAGCTTCACGCCCTGTGCCGGGTGCGCATCCGGTGTCCCAAGGAAGGTGTGGAACTGGCCCGGCGAGATGTAGGCGCGGAAGTGGGGCTGGGGCTCGAAGACATCCGTCAGCGTGGTGTTCAGCGCGGCTTGGAAGCTGTCGGCGCTGAGCATGAAGTAGCTGCGAATGACCGAGTCCTGCGTCGAGGAGAGCAGTGCCATGCGGTCCTGGGGGAAGCGCTGCGCGGTGTGCTTCAGCGCCTGCGACAAGTCGCTGCGGCACTCGGGGCAGGTGGCCTCCAGCGCCTTGTCGAGCCGCCACGACTGGTACCAAGCCTCCCGGAGGCTGCTCGCGATCGCGTCTCCCTTGAGCACCGGACCCGCATCATCGACGAGATAGCCCTGAGCATTCGGGAAGGTGGAGCGGAAGAGTTCATAGCCGAAGGCGGCGCCGAACCCACCAGCACTGCTGCCGCTCACGACGAGTTTCTCCGGGGAGAAGGTGGCACCGAGCCGCTGAAGGTAGGCAGCGATGTTGGCGCGGCCGACGTGGTGGTAGGTGCGAGAGGCACCGTTGCTGTCCTTGTAGTCGATGACGTTGTCGCCGGCGTGGACATCGCCCGTGCAGTAGGGGACGAAGACGAGGTTCCAATCTGCGAACGGGTTGTTCGGCAGGTTGCGATCGAGAATGGTGCCGCCCAATTGAGCGGAGAGCGCCTCGAACTGCGTCTTGCCGAAGGGGCCGTGCGAGGCGGTGTTGAGCTGGAAGCAGGTGAGGAAGTTCCAGCAGGCACCGCCGCCGTTCATGAACACGAGGAGGTTCTTGCTGTCGCTCTGGCTCACGGCGATGCCCGTGGGCGAGCCGTCGTCGCAGGCCGAGTCGGGAAAGTCGATCCAGGTCCAGGTGTTCTTCGGCGTGTCGATGGGATCGCCGGAGACCGGGGGCGTCTCGGGCAAGGTGCTGCTTCCGCCACAGCCAGCAATCGAAGTGGCTGCCAGGGGCAGGAAGAGCAGCGAAAAGGCAAGGACTCGGCGCATGGATGACTCCCTGGAAGAGCGCCGAGTATATGCGCGGCAGCGGGTTCGATTCCCGCCGCCTCCATCCCGAGAAGCCCAGCAATCTTAACGGGTTGCTGGGTTTTTCTTTGTCCTCGTTTTCATCATGTGCCCTCAGTGTGCCCCTCTGGCGTCTCTAGCCCAGAGCGGCGCGCGGTTGGGGGATGGGCCGATCTAGTTCCTGGACCGCGCTCTCCCGCGCCTCGGGTGACAGGTGCGCGTACCTCATGGTCATCTCGATGGTCGCGTGCCCCATCAACTCCTGAATGACCTTGAGGGCAACGCCCCGCATCGCAAGGTGGCTGCCGTAGGTGTGCCGTAGGTCGTGCCAGCCGATGCAGCCCTCTGGGCGGCTGACTCCCGCCCTACGCAGCGCCCGCAGGAGCGGGTGCTTGGTCATCCCAGCGGTGAGCGGGCGAGCGTCCGGCTGGCAGAACACGTAAGAGCCGCACAGGTGGCGGTGTGCCTTGAGTGCTTCCACCGCCGATGTGGGCAGGTCCACGGTCCTTTCCCGTCCACCCTTGGGCAGTCCCACCACGCCGCGCCAGATCGTTCGGCGTACGTTGAGTTTGCCGCGCTGCAAGTCCAGGTCTGCCCACTGGAGCCCGATCAACTCTCCAAGCCGCAGCCCGTCTTGAGCGCCACGAGGATCAACGTCCGCCACTCCGGCTCAGCGGCATTGATCATGCGCTCGGCTTCCTCGAAGGAGAGGAAGTCAAAGGCGGGCTTGTCCGTCTTGAACAGCTTGACGCGCGGGACGTGTTGGAGCACGCCCTGTTCTTGAGCCAGTGCCAGCAACTTGTGCAGGACCGTCAGAACGTTGTTGATCGACTTGAGAGACAGCAACTTCACCCCACCAGAGCCCCTGCGCTTGAGGAGGGCCGCCCGCGTGGGGGCTTCCTTCCGTGCTCTCGCGCCCGAGGGCTTCTTACGCATGGCCGCCTTGAAGTCTTCGATCTCTGCTGGACCGATGGCATCAAGGGGCGTGTTGCCGAACATGGGGATCAGGTGATCATCCAGGATCTGCCGCTTGGTGACGACGCTGGAGTGCTTGTTGTTGTTCTCGCTGTACGTCAGGAAGCGCGGAACGAACTCCCCGAGGGTGGGGATGCGACCCGCGCTGTTCTCCTTTCCGAAGGTTCCGGTGAGAAGTGCATGTCGGATCTGACGCTCGTACTCTTCAGCCCCCCGGCGGGTTTTGATGGGCGAGGCCTTGCGGATGCGCTCCACCCTGCCGCTGGGGTGCTGGTACTTGACGTCCACCCACCACGCCTCTTGCACCTTGCCCTCCTGGGTCTTCCACTGCCGCAGTCTGACGCTCATGACTTCGTGTCTCCGAGCGCAGGTCTGCTGTTACCGGGGCTCCACGTTAGCAGCGTGTCCCGGTGGATGCGGAGGATTCGCCCGAGCCGTGCAACTCCGGGCACCTGTTCGAGCCGGATCGCCTCGTAGAGGGTTTTCCGGTTCACCCGCAGAAGTTCGGCGGCTTCCTCCACGGTGAGAAACGCGGGCGCGGTGTTCGCAGCCAGCGGGGGCGCGCTCATGGCCGTTCCCCCTCCTGCGGCGTCGTCTGGAGTGCCCAGCGACGCGTCCTGGCGTTGCTGCTGGCGTTCCTCGCGGTGTCACCGGAGCTTCTGCCAGTGTTCTCGGCGTTTCTGCTGGTGGTGTCACCGGCTAGCCAACGGCGCACGACTGCGCCGCACATGGAGGGTTGCCCCTCCAGGGAGTTGATCCCACCCATCGCCCTGCCCGCCCTTCACAAACTCGCCAACCTGCCCAGAACTACCCAAAGCAGGAGTGACACAGCGCTGCGCCTTGTGTCCAGACGCGGGGCGAAGCGCGAGCGGCGATTGGCAAGCGTGCGGCCGGGCAACCAAGGGCCCATGCGGGCGGGTGGATGGAGCGTGCGCGGTGCAGGGCATGGGGCGGCTGAACCGTGGCGGACGCAGAGCGGTGACGGGGCTTCTACGGGACTTCTACGGGACTTCTACGGGATGGAGTTCGGCGCCACGGCCGGTGCCACGCCCGGCACCACCGGAGCCCACGCCCGGCGCCACCGGAGCCCACGCCCGGCGCCACTGGAGCCCACCAACGGCCCCACGCCCGGCGCCATCATGCGCGTATCGCGGCAGGCCTGTGCGCCAATGGGACCCTCGCGTCGGACAGGTGAAGTTGCGCCCGGTGGAGTCTCCCGCGTCCAGGCTCACCTGCTGAGCGCGTGGAGCGCTCGCGCATGAGTCGTGGCGTGCGCGGTGGAGCCGTGAACGGCACGCGGAAAGGACGCCGACGTCTGGCGCATGGACAGCGCCTGACTTCGACGCGGGTGGGCTCCCCTGTCTGCTACTCTGGGGGCCTACCTGGGAGGTTCCCCCGTCTTGTTCCGACCGTTCGCCCCAAGTTTTGCGCTCGCTTCCCTGCTGGTGGGCCTCACAGCGACGGCACAGCCTGCGCCCGCAGGGCGTTCCGTCGTTCTCGCGGGCAAGGCTGGCGAGTCCCCTCTGATCTACGTCGCGCCTGGCACTGTCACGGCGATTCTGCTGGGCGCTCCGATTGTGCGTGAGTCTGTCCAGGTAGAGGGGCGCGACCGGTTCCCTGTGTTCGAGGTGGGTGATGCAGGCGTGACGCTCTCGCCCGCCGTGGCGCTCGGAACGGGCGAACGGCTCGCGCTGCGGGTCACTTACCGCGAGGGCTCGCCCGCAAGCGTCGTGTTCCTGCTCACAGGGCTGCCGGGCAAGGCGGATGGCTTGGTGAACGTGAGCCGCCCGCAGCAAACCTTGGATACGTGCCGCGTGGAACTGTCCGCCACGCGCGAGCGATGCGAGGCACAAGCCAAGGAACTGGAGGCGTTGAAGGCACGGCCCGCAGCACTGAGTCCGGCAGCCGTGGCGCTCGCGGGGTTCGTGGGTAAGCAGGGCCTGAGGGGAGCCGGGTTTGAGCAAGCGTGTTACGAGGCGCGCGGGGGTGAGTTTCGCCCCGTAATGTGCTGGGGCCTCGGGGGGGCAACGTGGAGCGTGGTGGTCCTCGAGGTGAGCAACACCGGGAGGGAGCCATGGGCGCCTGCGTGGGCCGAAGTGACGCCCACAGGAGGGGAGCCGCGCCGCGCTCGCGCGCTGCTCTCAGGGCAGGCAACCATACCCCCGGGCGGTGTGGTGAGTGTGGCCGTGGAGGTGGAGATGCCCGCGCGTGAGAAGCCCGAAGAATGGCTGCGGGCGCTGCACACCGTGCGGGTGTGCGACGGTGACGGGAGCCGCTGTCTGTCCGTTCCCAAAGTGAAGCTGTAGCCACTGGCGCGAGGTGTCCAGCATGTTCGCGGATTTTGATCCCTTGGACTTGAAGCCCGGCCAGATGGTGAGCCACTGGCGCATTGTCCGACGCATCGGCAGGGGCGGTTATGCCGTCGTCTACGAGGTGGAGAAGGACGGCCAGCGCTTCGCGCTCAAACTGGCCTGTCAGACAGAGCGCAGCCTTGATCCGAAGCAGACAGACGCGCGCGCGCGGCGCGAGGCAGCCTGTCTCCAACTCCTCAACCACCGCCACATCATCCGCATGCGGGGGCAAGGCCGGTGGCCGGACACGCTCTCAGGCTTCCACTACATCGTTCTAGACTTCGTGGACGGCTACACGCTCGCCCGCTGGGTGGAGCGGACCAACCCGACGCCGCATGAAGTCGTCGTCCTGTTCCTCAAGCTGTTTGAAGCCCTGGAGCACATGCACGGTAAGAACGTGTTCCATCGGGACTTGAGCTTGAGAAACATCATGGTCACCAAAGACGGCGAGCCGGTGATCATCGACTTTGGAGCGGCGGACCACGCGACCGCCGAGGATTTGACGGATGGGCCGCTTCCCCCTGGAACGCCGCGCAACCGCAGCCCCGAGGCTCAAGCTTTCTGGGATGAACACCGCCTCAAGCCCGGGGCCCGTTACACGTTCAAGGCGACGGACGATATTTTCGCGCTCGGGGCCAACCTCTATGACGTGCTGACGAACCCGTCGCCGACGCGCGGCGAGACACGGCCCCTCCTCGGGAACATGCTGATGACTCCGCCCACCCCGCACCGTGCCAATGGGCGCGTTCCGGTGGAGTTGAGCGCCTACGCGATGAAGCTGATCAGCCGCGACTTGGAGGTGCGGCCCGCGACGGCCAAGGATGCGCGGCGCCCGCTGGTGGACTTGGAGCGCTTCGAGGGGGATGACTGGCGCAAGTTCTCGACTCACCCGGCATCCGCGCAGCTACCGCCAGAACGCGCCGAAGGGGAACCGGTGCCAGTCGAAGCGCGAGAACCCGACGGCCCGCAGGAGCCGATCCTTTCCCATCCGCTCCCGGTGCAGGTAGCGCCAGCGGATGCGGCGCCCGTGGCTTCTCCGGTGCTGGTAGCGCCAGCAGCGCCCGTGCCTGCTCCCGTGCAGGTGTCAGTGCCAGCGGATGCAGCGCCCGCGCCTTCTGCTGCGGGGGTTGCTGCACTGCACAGCCCGCGCCGTGCGTGGCTGCGTCCGGTGTTCGTCGGGCCGCTAGCGCTCTCCGTCTTTGCGGCAGTCATGGCCGCCTCCCTGCTGCACAGGCCAGTCCCCCCCGAGCCGCCCCCCATGGCCAGGAGCGCACCAGCGGAGCAACCGCCAGCCTCCAGCACCCTGGCCGAAAAGCCGACAAGCCGCCCCGAACGGTTAGCCTCGCCTCGCCCTACCCAGAAGGAGGCGAGCCTGTCCGTGAAGCTGCCCGACAACTCTCCAACGCTCACCAACGGCGTACCCGACCCACAGCAAGCCCAGAGAGTCAGCGCGCGGCGCGCCCTCATCAAGAAGTGCGCGGCGCTTGTGGCCTCCGTCGCATGGCTTGAAGCGGGCTGCACTGGCGTGCAGACACGCCCGGATCCCGAGCCATGCCCCGAGGAAGCCATCAAGGCGATGCGGCAAGAGCTAGGGTGGCCCGTGGGCACCTATGGGCCCTTCATCCTGCTGGACGTGACCAAGGGGAGCGCTGAAGAGGCGCGCGAGGAACCCTTGACCGTCTGGAAGGATGGGCCCGTGACGGGTGCGCTGATCAGGCCGCAAGGCAAGGCGCCTGCGGGGATGCGGATCGATGGGCACCTGTGGACGACGGGTGATCGCATCTATGGGCGCTATGTCCGCGCCCACCTTCCAGGCGGGCGTACCGTGCCGATCTGCCTCGAACTGGAGAACGCGAACGATTTGGGCTCGGAAAAGCGCGAGGGCTCGAAGCCAGGCGCCCCGGTGGCCTCCAAGGTGTCCGAGACGCAAGCCGTTGAGCGGTGGAGGTGAGGCAGGCCCGATAGAGCACGTGAGTGTCGGACAGGCGCAGCGGGCTCGGTGAAGCCCTCACACGTCCAGGCTCGCCTGCTGGGTCCGTGTAGCCCTCACGCGTCGAGGTGGGCCTGCTGCCCGTGGAGCCTTCCCGCGCGTCGGCTAGGAGAAGTTGGCCTGGTGGCTCCCTCCCGCATCGAGGTGGGCCTGCCGGGGCGTTCCGCTGATGCTGTAGCCAGAGATCGCGCCGCGTCTAACCTTGGGCATCGTTCCATGTCCCTGCACATGCCAGGTAGTGTTTCCCTCCGTTGCGCGGCGCCCTTTCGCGTGCTGCCAGGAGCCGATCCCACATGGCTACTTCTCGCCAACCCTGGAGCGTCCCGGGGGTGATTCTCTTCTCTCACGGCGATCTCTCGTATGAGGTGGATCTGTCGCCTCCGTTGGTCGAAGAGTTGGCGCAATCCAGGCTCGGGGAAATGACCGTCCCAGCCTGGGAGCGCACCGAGAAGAAGCGCCTGCGGGAAGTCATCGTCCGCTCTCTGTCGCCCATGTCGTCAGACGAGCCCGAAACGCTGGAAAGGATGCGCGCGCGGCTCCGGGAAGAGGCGCACCTCGCCACGTACCTGCAACACCCGAGAATCGCCCGCACCCTCGGGCCCTACGAAGTCCAAGGCGTTCTCTACATCGTGTCTGACCGTGTAGAGGGCACATCGCTCAACACCCTGATCACCTACTCGCAGATGCGCGAGAAACTCCTCTCCCCGGCGTTCTGCCTCTACGTGGGCGCCGAAGTCGCGGGAGCCCTGCACTACGCACACACCTGCAAGGACGAGAACGGCGCCCCGCTGGGCATCGTTCATCGGGACTTGAACCCCGCCCGCATCTTCCTGGAGCCAGAGGGAGGGGTGATACTGACGGACTTTGCCCGCGCGCGCTCCCTGCTACCGGGCCGCGTGGCAACGACGCTGCCGCGCCCTCAAGGCGACGTGTTCTATTGCTCCCCCGAGGCGTTGCTCTGCGAGGAGACGGATCCGCGCTCGGATCTGTTCTCACTGGGGTTGGTGCTGCTGGAACTGGCCACGTGGCGACACCTCTACAGCACCGCCACCGTGCGGCCCGACGACTTGGAGGAGGCGCTAACGGAGAAGGTAAAGGGGAAGGTTCTGGACGCGGCGATGACGGCCATGGAGGCAGACCTACCGGACCATGCCGAAGACTGCATCCTGCGGGCTGCCACGTTCACCCGGGAAGAAGTGGACGAGCTCACCCAGCCGCTGGCGCACCCGCTGCGCGCCATCGTCCGCAGGTTGATCCAGCGGAGCCCGGAAGATCGCTATCAGTCGGCGGCTGAAGTGGAGGCGGAACTTCGGGCGGGCCTTGCTGCGCTAGGAGCCCCCTACGGGCCCAAGGAGGCGCTAGACGAGGTGCTGCTCTCTCTGACGGGGGCCAGCATGAGCCGGGGCGTTCTCGGGCCCACGAGCGAGAGCCAGCTACCGCCCAACATGGTGACGGAAGAGGACATCATCAACGAGCGGGACAGCACTCCCTAGCTACCCGCCGCGCCCGCTCTCACGCTCCCCGCAGGCCCTGCTTCGGCGTCGTGGCGTCTCCCCTCTGACCCTCGCCGTCCGCCGCTGGCCCTTGGGGCCTTCACCCGTCCGACAGGACAACGCCCGCAGGTTCCGTATGCCAAGAGCCCCCGCGAAACCTCCCGCCGCTGCACGCTCCCGGCGCCCCATGGAGCGTAACCGCAAGCCCTCCCCACTGCCGCGACACATCGAGATCCGGCAGCGCCGGTTACCCGTCACCCTGAGCGCGGCCTTGAAGCAGGCACGCAAGCGGGCAGGCATGACTCAAGCTGAAGCAGCCGAGGGCATCGGCATCGCTCCCGAGGTGTACGGGCGCATGGAGCGGGGGGGCGTGCTGCCGAGCGTTCCAACGCTGTTGCGCATGTGCCTGATTCTCGGCAGCGGACCAAATGAACTGATGGGGTTTGCCGGGGTGGATCCGGAGCAGAGTGCCCCCGGGGCAAACACGGTGCCCCCCGGCCTGAGTGACACGCCCGAGAAGCGCCGCCTCTTGCGCCTCCTCGCTCGCCTGGACAGTCCGAGGATCAAGGCACTGGCGCGGTTGGTCACCTTACTTCTGCCGGGGCGCTGAACGCCAAGGGCTGCGGGGCCGCCATCCTCGTGGGCTTTTACCGAGCCAGCAGCCCAGGTGCGCACTCGCCGTGCGCAACCCCAGGTGCTTCAGAATCGCGCGCACCCCGCGTGCTCCCTTCACGTACGCCAACACCCTTAAGCCTGCCTCCACACCTCACACAGGCCAACACGTCGAAGTCCAACGTCCTCCTCAGCAACTCGGCAAAAGTCCACTCGGGGCGTCCTCTGCTTCATCCGCTCCGTTCTGGCCGCTGCCTCCTTCCCCGCTCTCGCCTCCTCCTCACCTGCTTGGGGGAGCAGTCCGCCGCAGACATAGTGAGCTTGATCGAGCCATACAGCTTGAGGAAGTCCTGTGCCATCACTGTTTCGGGAATCTGCGGGCCAAGTAACGGGAAAGCACACCGCTCAATCCGACCACAAGCTCCGCTTCATCGAACGCGGGGGGTTTCCCTTCTGTGAGGTGTCGACCGTAGTTCGACGTGTAGCCCCAAGCCTTGTCTACGATTTGATCCACAGGCTTGGGGAACAAGTCGGGGTTTCGGCGTAGCAAGTCACCCAGAGTGTCCTTGCTCCCACATACGTCGCGCGCAACGCATTCAAGCGCCGCCATCGCATGCTGGATAGCACCGCTCACTTCTGGACTTGGCCGCCTCGAGAGGTCCAAGATGGCTTCATGCAGCTCGTTTGCTGCGGTGCTGTTACCCCGACGGGAAAGCTCCGCCTGCCCCTCTTTGACGGCAAGCTCGAACGCCTCAGAGCCCCGAACTTCGAGACGATTGCCTACAAGTTGCCAGCCTACGCCCTTGATGCGGAACATGCGATTGATCTCGCCAGCGAAGTCGCAACCCCGGCGCTCGCAACGTTCCGCAAGCAACTCGATCAGGTCATAGACCTCGAACCACTCGCAATCGCGGATCAAATCGCGGACCTCACCGTCCACGTTCGGAAACTCAGACCAGTTGTTCGAGTCAGGCGCCCGGAAAAGCAATGCACAAAGCACTTGCCTTACATCGCTAGGCTGCAGCTTACACTGATACGCGATAGATATCGCTGCATCTCGCACCTCGTCCGGAGCCTCATACCGGATGCTGATGTCGGCATCTGGCCGGTTCAAGCCGTGTCTTCTGGAAAAGGATTCCATAGCAATCCCTAGGCTTTCTTGCGGTCACTGCACTCTTCGACCTAGCGCGCAGGCTCAACATAACGAGGTACTGGCCGGAGCATAAGAAAAATGGGAGGCCGGTTGAAGGAGAGGGCTGGAGCGGAGGGGCCGAGGCGGGCCGCGGACGGGAGCCGCCCGAGCTGTGTGCCAGGCCCGTGTAGGGGGCCGAGCACCCCCATAGGGCACACTGCTGCCCAGGCCGCCCTCCCATCAGGGCGCGGCAAGAGCCTGAGATGGGCCTGTGGGTTGTCTTGAGCGCCTCAACACCACGCTGCCTGGGGTGGCCTTCGCGCCGGGGCTCGCCTCGCACCTGCAGTGGCCAGGCCCAGGTGCTTCAGAGTCGCGCGCACCCCTCGTGCTCCCTTCACGTACGCCAACACCCGGCGCCTGCCTCCACACCTCACGCAGGCGAACACGTCGAAGTCGAAAGTCCTCCTGAGCAACCCCGCCAGGTCTACTTGCGGCGTCCTCTCCTTCTGCTGCTCCTTGCTGGCCGCCGCCTGGGGCGTTACGCTCGCCTCTTCCTCTCCTGCTTGGGGAGCAGAAGTGGATGAAATTCTACAAGAAGGTCCTTTCGCGCTTCGCGACCATCGGCGGCCTGAAGCTCACCGCGACGGTAGACGTCGAGCCTCCCGGCGGCACGACGATGTCGAAGGCCGGGGAAACGAAGATGGCCCTGCGCGAGTTGAGGTTGTCGGACGGCGTAAGCCTGAAACCGTGCGGAGGCCGGGGATGATGTCGTCGTGCGCCAAGGCTATGTCGTGGTCCGAGCATCTTCATTGCATGCGACTGCAGCACGCGATGGATGCTCGTCAAGGAGTCTTGCCGTGGCGCTGAAGACCAAGCCCCTACCGAATCTCACGCCTTCCGCGTCTACCCTCAGCCCGGACGTGGCGGCTGCGGGCCCCGTTGTGCCACCGCTTGAGCGACTCCGGCACATGTCGGCCGCGACTTGGGAAGACCTCGTCCTTGAGTGGGTTCATTCGCTGAAGAAGAAGTACGCCCGTGTCGAGAAGCACGCCAGCAGCGGCGACCTGGGACTCGACGTCATCGCTTTCGAGTCTGCGACCGCCGACGATCCTTGGGACAACTACCAGTGCAAGCACTACGACCATGCGCTTGCTCCGAGTGATGTCTGGATCGAGCTCGGTAAGCTGGTTTTCTACACGTTCAGCGGTGAGTACTCCGTGCCGAGGAGCTACCGTTTCGTGGCTCCGCAAGGAGCAGGGAACATGCTCTCGAAGCTGCTGCGCAAGCCGGAAGAAGTTCGTGCTGGCCTGCTCGATGCGTGGGACAAGCACTGTCGAACGAAGATCACCTCGACCCGCGAGATCGTGCTCGATGACGGTCTGAAGAGGCACATCGACGGCTTCAACTTCAGCATCGTGACAGCGGTTTCGCCACTGACGCTGATCGAAGAACACCGCAAGACGCCTTGGTACGTCGCTCGTTTTGGCGGCGGGTTGCCGGAGCGCGGCGCGCCGCCCGCGCCGCCCACGGGCGTTGGCTCGCACGAAACGAACTACGTCCGCGCATTGCTTGATGCGTATGAGCACCGGCTCGGTGTGACGCTGACTTCGCCGACGGACCTCGTCCATCAGGAGTTGGGAGATCACTTCTTTCGGTCGCGCAGGGAGTTCTATAGCGCGGAGTCCCTTCGAGAGTTCTCTCGCGACAACGTTCCGCACGGCACGTTCGAGGACCTTCTCGACGAGATTCACAGCGGCGTAGTGGACGTCGAACAGGCAGGCCACACAGACGCGGTGGCGCGCGTGCTCGCCGTCGTGCAGCACGCCAAGGGACTCCAGATCACTTCCAACGCGCTTATTACGCGCACGCGAACCTCCGACCGAGGCGGGATGTGCCACCAACTCGCCAACGATCTGCGATTGAGGTGGCGTCGATGAGTTCTGCACGCGTCCTCAATGGCCCGGTGGAGGTAGGACTCCGCGCACTCGTGTTGCTGCTAGAGTCGTCTCCGCATTCGCTCGACCTCCAGCAACTGGTCACGCTCGACTACTTCCTCGTTCACTCAGGAGACATCGACGGTGGACCCGAAAGTCTGCATCCGCCGAGCCCGCTCCGCTCCGGTGAGGTGGCCGTTCGCCGAGCACTCATCGAGGAGGGCTTGAGTTTATACAAGTTCCGCGGCTTGGTTCAGCAGAGCCTGGTGGAGACAGGATTCGCCTACTCTGCAGAGAGCGGCGCAGGTGCCTTCCTCGATGCCCTTCGCTCCGGCTATGTCGAGCGCCTGCGCGTACGTGCCGAGTGGGTCATCGCAAGCTTTGCGCTCCTTGAAGCCGGGGAGCTTCACCAGACTCTTGAAGCGAGTCTGTCGCGGTGGCGGACAGAATTCGTGGATCTGCTGCCGGAAAGCGAAGTTGTATGACCGTCTACGAGCGCGGCTTCTTCATCGAGCGCATCACCGTCAAGGGGACAGGTCTTCCCGACGCCGACCTCTTGTTTCGTGATGGGCTGAACGTTGTCGAAGGCGCATCCGATACCGGCAAGTCGTTTCTTGGCGAGCTGATTGACTTTGCGTTCGGTGCGTCGAAGCCGCCTAGGAAGATTCAAGCGGCGGCCGGTTACGAGCGCGTTCTCGTCGTCCTGCAGGAACGAGGATCGAAGCGCCGTCACCAAGTCGAGCGCAGCCTCACTGGAGGCGACGCCATCGTTCGCCTGCTCCGGGCGGACGGGACTACCGAGAGCGAACAACTTCTCGCTGCCAAGCACAGCGCTGACAGCGACCGGACGCTGTCGGCCTTCCTGCTCTCGCTCTCGGGCTTTACGCCGACGAAGGTGCGGAAGAACAAGAAGGGCGAGACACGAACCCTGAGCTTCCGTGACATCGCATTCCTCGCTGTCGTCGACGAGACGCGCATCATCGCTGAGTTGCCGCCGCACCTCTCGGGGAGCCCAGTAGAGGCAACAGCCGAGGGCGACGTACTCCGGCTAGTAATCACGGGGCATCCGTCGGCAGAGCCGATCGCCGTCCCGAAGAAGACGACGTCCAAAGCAGCCAAGGCGCAGTCCGAATTGCTCGCCCAACTGGAAGAGCAAGTGCGGAGTGAGATCGTCGGCCTCGGCGTGCAACCCGAGGTTGTCCAAGAAGAGACGCAACGCATCGACGCCACCCGTAGAGAGCTCCTCAAGGAGTACGAAGCGTCTCGTGTGGAGCTCGTGTCTCGTGAGCGCGAGCGGGCCGAACTTGGGCGCGCGCTCAGGGAGGCCGAATCTCGCATCACTGTCGTCGAAGGGCTCATCGCGCGCTTCGAGCTGCTCGACCGCCACTATGAGATGGACATAGCTCGGCTCGAGGCCATTCAGGAGACAGGCTCGATGCTTGAGCAGATGCCTGCGAAGGCGTGCCCTGTATGCGGTGCCGATCCGACCGCTCACCGGCCCAGTGACGCAGCCGACCATTTTGGTCTTGAGCGCGTACGGTCCGCTGCGGCGCTGGAACGCCAGAAGACTGCACGCCTCCGTACTGATCTTCAAGATGTCCTCAATGAGCTCCGAGTGGAGCACGAGGAGAAGGCTGGGGTTCGCACGCGTGTCCGCAGCGAACTGGGGGCTCTCCAATCGCGCATCGATACGGAGTTGGCGCCGCGAACACGAACTTCTGCGGAGAAGATGAAGGAACAGGATTCCCGCCGAGATCTTCTCTTGCGCGCACGCACACTCGTCGAGCACTTGGACGAACTTGGGAAGCGACGGGCCACCGCAGAAGCAGCGGCCAAGCGAACGCGAGCAGCATCAACGCTGGAAATGCCGAAGGTCAGCACATCGGAGATGGAAGCCTTTGCTCTCAATGTCCAGCAAGTTCTCTCTGCATGGAATTACCCAGAAGCGGGACGCGTAGTCTTCTCTGAGGATGCGCAGGACCTAGTGATCGGTGGTCAGGACCGGGCCTCACACGGCAAGGGCGTTCGCGCGTTGACGTGCGCAGCGTTCATCACAGGCATTTTGCGTCACTGCGCTCGGAGTGGCCGCGCTCATCCGGGACTGGTCGTTCTTGATTCACCACTGGTGGCGTACAAGGATCCGGATTCGCCCGGCACCGACGGCGCCCGGTTCCGGCAGGCCGGCGTGAGGGAGGCTTTCTACCGTGCTCTCGCGGGAGATCTGTGTCCAGGGCAGGTGATTGTCCTCGAGAACCAAGAGCCGCCCCCGGACCTCTCGCGGGGCGTCGTGCATCATCACTTCTCGAAGTCGGACGCGGGCCGCTATGGCCTCTTCCCTAGCATCGGGAGTGGTCGATGAGTTCCCACTCCTCTCGCTTCACCAGCACGAACCGCCGCGCAGGGGGCGTAGGGTTCGCCCATGCTTGACTTCGTTGCCATGTACCACCGCGCCTCCGAGCCGCCGGAAAGCAGCCACACGGATAGATTCACTGGAGGCCAATTTGCGCAATAGACGACCTCAGCGGTGCTTCCTATCAAGCGGGGCGGAACCGCCACCGGAACTAGTGGAGGGGCTGCGCAAAGCAGGGTTCGAGGTGACCTGGGAGTCTCCACATGTGGCAGCCCCGTTCCCCGTCGAGCTAATGCAGGCCATTGCTGGTGCTGACGCGGTTTGCGCGTACGTCTCCAAGGATGGGGAGCCGCCCGCTCTGTGGTACGCGGTCGGGGCTGCGAAAGCCCTCAAAAAACCTGTGGTGCTGGTTGCCGCGAACGATCGAGTCACGGTGCCCCTCGTTGCACAGGGTGAGGTCCTGATCGCCCTGCAGAAGGGCGAGGAGGAGACCCTCGAGTGGAAGTTGCACAACGCACTCTCACGGCGACGTACTCGTAAGGATGCGCCTCAGCGTCGCCTGAAGCCGAAGGGCGGCTCGGTCCCTGAAGCCGAGCGGATCGTAACCGCGCTCGCCCGAGGCGATGCAGTAGAAGGTAGTCGTGTTGAGGAGGCTATAGAGGCACTACTGCGTAAGGCGGGTGCGTCTATGGTCCAGCGCCAGGCCCGAGATGGGGATCTCGACATTGACTTGGCGGCTTGGTTCGACGCGACACAGTCGATCCTTGGTAATCCAATTCTAGTCGAAGTGAAACGGGTCACGACGCGTGACGACCTTGTCGCTGCGCAGCATCAGATGATGCTCCTGCTGGCTCGGCGACCTCTCGGGTCGGGGTTACTCGTCTACTATCCGTCAATGCCCGACGTAGTTCCGGAGGTTACTGCTCACCTGCCAATCTCGGTAACTCTCTCATTCGACGACCTCGTGAAGTTAGTTCGGTCTGGAACGCTACTTGAGACTCTCATCCAACTCCGCAACGCCGCAGCTCACGGGCACCGATAATGCCGACCTCTGCTCTGCGCGCGAAGGTTGCGGCCTTGTTTAAGAAGGGCGACAAGGCGAAAACGGCCGACGCCAAAGGAATCGTCCTCGAAGAGATTGTGGTCTTTATGTTCTCAAAGGTGAAGGGAGTTCCGCAAAAGTTGATGAGGCGGAACTCGACAAACCACCAAGTCTCGCAAGAGATAGACGTAACAATGTGGAATGACCGCTTGGATGAAGGATTGGAGTTCCTCCCAAACGTCCTGATCGCAGAGTGCAAGAACTGGGATCAACCTGTCGGCAGCAATGAGATAGATGTCTTTGTCGCAAAACTTAGGAACCGTGGTTGCCCCGTTGGATTCTTGGTTGCAGCATCCGGTATCAGTGGCAAGGCGCATGAACTGCGAAACGCTCACGAACGAATCGCGAACGCCCTTGATCGGGGTATCTCGGTTATCGTCCTTACTCGACGGGAACTGCTCGGCATCGGAAGCGCCGGTGAACTAGTCCATCTGCTGAAGGCCAAGTTGGTACTGCTTGGGGCTTGTCGAACGTCGATCGAGTGAGTGCTGGCGACTCAGCAGTGACGTTGAAGGTGGGCTTGCGTAGCTGGTTTCTTGAGGCAGGCTCTGAGCAGAGCGCTCCTGGGGCAAACACAGTGCCGCCCAATTTGAATGATGCGCCCGAGAAACGCCGCCTATTGCGCCGCCTCGCTCGCCTAGATCGTCCGAAAGGAAGTCACGAACGACCTCGTCCGCGCACCCATGCCCGGGCTTCACGTAGAGCCTCATATCGTGGGGAGGGGCCCCGAGACGGATTTCCCGGAGTAGCTCGCGCCATCGCTCTTCAATGAGGAGTGAAGCCATGTACCCAATGCTACCACGGCTAGAGGGAGGCCTCAGTTGGTGGGTATCCCAGATGCTCTCTCGACAGCACTCGGTGAGCGGAGAGGGACCCGCATGTGCCCCCAGTGTGCCCCTCCAGCGGGGGTGAGAACGGGACGAGACGGAACGAAACGGGATGGGACGGCAGAACGAACCGATGAGAGATCAAGGCGTTAGCCGGTAACAGCGCGACCTGCTTGGGGTTTTGCTTCCGCCTTGATGCGGGTTCGATTCCCGCCGCCTCCACTTGTTTAGTACGTCTTTACGGATGTGCAGGATCAGCAGGGTCATCGCGATGGCGAAGGTTCCATCGCTCAGCGCCTCGATGCGACTGGTCCTGAGGCTGGAAAGAAACTCGTGGGGAAGCTCCTGACTCAGGGCTTCTCATCCACCTTACCGGCGCCTGGCGGCGCACCTTCGCCAGGAGTCTCCTGTGCGAGTCGCTCCGTGCGCAGCGTGAGGAGTTCGCGCACGACGATCTGGGCCGCGGCGGCAATGGGGACCGCAATGATCGCCCCCGCGATGCCCATGAACTCCGCCAGGAACAGGATGGCAAGCAGGGTCACCAGCGGGTTCACGTGCGCGGTACGGCGGTAGACCAGCGGCCCGAGGATATTGCCCTCCAGCTGCCCGTAGAGGACGAAGTAGATGGCCGTCGCCACCGCCTTCCAGAGCCCGCCCGTGATCAGCGCCAACAAGGTGATCATCAAGCCCACCACCAGCGGCCCGGCGTAGGGAATCAGGCTCGAGGTCCCGCTGAGGATCGCGAGTGGGAGGAAGAAGGGCATCCGGATGATGGCCAGGAAGACGGTCGTCAGGGCCACGTTGATCGTGCAGATGCCCAGCAACCCCTGAAGGTATCCGCCCACCGAGCGATAGATGCTGGCAACGATCCGCTGGTAGCGCTCGCGGCTATCGGGGCTGAGTTCGGCCAGCAGCGCGGTCTTGAGATCGGGTCCGAAGATCAGGACGAAGATGGTCAGGAACAGGAGCGTCACCAAGCCGCCCAGCACGCTGAGGGCGCCACCAATGGCGGAGAGCACCGGGCTGATCGCACCCGTCGCCGTCTGGCTGCCTTGCCGAAGCTGCTCCTGCACATCGAACCGGGCGTTGAGCGCCAGGAAGAACCGGGTCTGTTGCAGCTTCTCCCAGAGCGAGGGGGCCTCGGCCACCAGGGCACGCCCCTGGCTGACGGCCGGCGGGATGAGCAGAAAGCCCAACCCCACCCCGACCGCAAGCACCCCAATGACCACTGCGGCGATGGCCAGCGAGCGCCTCAGCCCTCGCCGGGTCAGCACCTCGACCGCATGATTCAACGCGATGGCCACCATCACCGCGCCCAGCGTGAGCACGAGCGACACGGTGGTCTTCAGGAGGAAATAGACCAGGGCCGTGACCGCCAGGACCGTGAAGCACACCGTGAAGACCGTCTTGACAGTGACCTGTGAGGACAGCCGGTTCGATGACTCGGGAGCGGGCATGGCCTCGTCCTAGCCCACCAAGCGCTGCCGTCAGGCGGGGAGAGGCTACCTTTCGTTTGGGAGATAACCATGGAAAGCGTGCCCTACGGCCGGGTTGGCAAGGACATGTCCGGCAGGGTGAGAAGCCCTGTCGCGCCATGCCGGGGCCGGCCTGGCAGAGCCGCGAAGTGGAAGAGCACCCTGGGGAGGTTGAGACAGGAGTGGAAGCGCAACAAGCTGAGTGACGCGGCGGCGGCCCTCACGTTCTACGGTGTCCTGTCCCTCTTTCCCTTCCTGCTCTTCATCGTTGCCCTGGCGGGCCTCGTCATTCAACCCGCGCAGGCGCAAGCGCTCATCGGCGCGCTGGGGCGCGAGGTCCCCCCGGCATTCAGCCAACTCCCCTATGCGCAGCTCGCGCAGCTCACCTCCGGGCCCAGCAGGGGGCTGCTCACGTTCAGCGCACTGACCGCGGTGTGGTCGGCGACCGCCGGGGTGGTGAGCCTCATGACGGCCCTCAACACCGCCTACGGTGTGACGGAGAGCCGTCCGCGTCGGAAGGTCTACGGGATCGCGCTCGGGATGATGCTGGCGGGAGCCATCCTGGCGCTGCTCGCCGGGCTCGTTGCGGTGGCCACTCCCCTTCTTGCCCTCCGGCTGGGAGCACCTTGGACAACGCTCGCAGGCTGGCTGAGGTTGCCCCTGGCAGCGCTGCTGATGATGATCCTCTGGGCGACCCTCTACTCCGTGCTCCCGGATTCCCGGCAGAGGTTCAAGTTCATGACTCCCGGGTCCGTGATAGGGGTGCTCGTCTGGCTCGCCGCTTCGCTGGGCTTCTCCTTCTATGTCTCTCACTTCGGCACCTTCGGCGTCACCTATGGGGCCTTGGGAGGGATCATCGTCCTGCTGCTGTGGATGTGGATCTCCTCGCTCGCGCTGCTGCTGGGCGCCGAGATCAACGCCGTCCTCGCTCGCCAGCGCTCGGAAGAGAAGAGCTGAGCCCGCCTCGGTTCGGGCAGGCGCAGCAGCCCCTCGCAGTGTTCGTAGCGAGCTTGCCTGAAGTCTTCCACCCCGAGTGCATGCCCCTCACCCATGGTCTATCTGTATCCGTCCGGTCAGCGATGTGCTGGAGGGGATTGAGGACGGGCGGGCGCCATGCTCGGCGAAGATCGCGAGCTCAAGGGGGACAGGTGTGCGTTGAGGACGGATCGGAGCGCGCTCAGGCTGAGGTGGCGACGTCCGGCGGCCCCTTGGGCAGGTGCAGCGGCAGCTGAGCCATGCAGTGCTTGACCCAAGGCGCCGCGCGCTGGCCAGAATCGCGACGAGGGCCTGTTTCCGTGAAAACCTGACGTGGAATGGCCACGTACCACGTCATTGTTCAGGGCGGATACATGAGCGGCGACATGTTTGGGGTCGCCGCAGCGATGATCCTCGACCCCTCGGTCTCCGTCATCATCCTGCGGGGCACGGACAGGGCGTACCTGGACGTCATGGACGATCAGACAGAGCGGCTCACGGCGTTCTACAAAGAGGTGCTCGGCGACGTGGAGTTTGCCAAGCGCGTGGCGGTCGGCACCATCGCCAACCCTCAGACGTACATCAAGGGAATCACGCTCGAGGGTGGCAAGATGGACCCGTCCAAGGCTGCGTCCATCCGAAGGCTCTTCTCCTCCATGAAGACCACCGACACCGTGGTCCTCCAGCGCATCGGTACGGCCACGGCGATCGTCTCCGCGAATTTCAACTGGGGGAAGATCACGGACAAGTTCCTCCGTGACAATCTTCAGGGGAACATCCGGGTCTTCCTGGAAGGTGCCCGCTTCAAGGCGCTGCTGAACAGTGAGTCGCCCCGCATCTTCCTCTGGGTCCGCATCAACAAGCGCAAGCCCAAAGCCACCGCGCACCTGGAACTGGACACCAGCGTCGAGGGGCTGCGTCAGATCACGAGGCGCATTGTCGAGGAGAACGCCGTGCGGAAGGCGGCGGGCATCCCGGAGTGGATCATCGCACTGACGGGCGACAGCATCGATCTGAATGCCCTGAAGAACAAGGTCCTCAAGGACCACTGCGTCAACATGATGGAGTTCTGGAACGCCCCGGGCTGGAACAAGGCGTGGGGCCGGTGCGGACAGCTCACGGCCTTCGCGTACCTGTACGGCCGCAACGCCAAGATGGTCAACCTGGGCATGCGCAGCGGCGGCTTGGAAGGCCCGGCGCTGATCGGCATCCCCACCATCTACATGGAGGAGACGGACAACCCCCAGCAGGACCGCATGAAGAAGTGGGTCGGGCCGGTGCGCCTGCACCAGGGCGATTCCTCGTATCACCGGCTGGCGCTGAGCACACTGCCAACCCGCACGGGCCAGGCGATCAAGGCCTCGGTGGGATCGAACGATCCCAGCGCGATCGCCAAGGTGCTCGACGAGACCACGACAGAGGCAGCTGGCACGAACCGCGACCGGTTGGCCGCAGCCAGGGCCGAGTACCACCGGACGGGCAAGACTTCGTATGGCGAATTCTTCAGCATCTATCTCCAGCTCGCGGGGGACCTCTGGGAGAAGCTCGACGAGGACTGCTTCACTTGGAGGGACTTCTCGGCAACATATCCCCAGGCTGCGGGCACCATCCGCCGGAAGGCGGGCCAGTGGTACAGCCTGCGCGTGGAGAAGAAAGGCGCCGAAGAAAGGGGAGGATTCGTCTCAGACGATCTCGACTCCATCATGGAGAAGCTGAATGTGCTGATGCCGGATCCCGAGCTCCCGGATGATGACGAGGATGACGTCCCGGAGCCGACGATCACGCCGCCGCGTGTAGAGACGATCGTGACGACGCCCACCCTCACGACCACTCCTCTCCGCACCGCCCCCCTCGTGGTGAACCGGCTGCCGGTCGGCTACACACTCCCCTCGCCGGATCTGAGACCTCCGGTTCCCCTCAAAGACATGGGTAAGTCGGCCCGCAAGCGCTGGGTCAGCAAGCTGAAGAAGGCGGGGCTGGATCCCAAGAATTTCTGAACGGGCCTGTCACGCCGGGCGCTGCGGACCCCGCGCTACGGCTTGCGTGACCGAGCCGCGCTCGCGCGAGGACGCCGTGATCGGCCGTGCGACGTGCTGCCCCAAACACTGGAGCCGTGCTCGCGGAACGGAATGGTTGGGCAGCCGCTCGGTTCGGCTCTACGCTCCGAGCGGACACGGGACTCGACAGTGAGCAACGACGAAGACACCTCCAGCGAAAAGGCTCACTTCTTCATCCAGGGCGGGGGCGAGGTCGGTGCGTTGATGCGCGCGCACGATTGGACGAGATCCCCGCTGGGGCCACCTTCGAGCTGGCCGCAGCCGCTCCGCTCGGTCGTCGGTCTGCTGCTGACGTCGAAGTGTCCGATGTTCGTCGCGTGGGGCCCGGTGCTCGGGTTTCTCTACAACGACGCGTACGCGGAGATCCTGGGCGCCAAGCACCCGGCAGCCCTCGGCGCGCGCTTCCGCGACGTCTTTCTCTCGGTCGCTAGCCACGAGCGCAAGACGCCGCTCACGCCGATGGCGATCCGCCTCCAGGGGCTCGCGCGCTCTCTCGACAAACAGGCTGCCCCCCTCTCGTGCAACAGATGCGCTCGTACGCCGAAGGCGCGAAGCGGCAGATCGACAAGCTCGCGGCGCTGGTCAACGACCTGCTCGACGTGTCGCGGATCTCCTCCGGGAGGTTCCGGATGGAGCTGGAGCCGACGGATCTGGCGGCGCTCGCTCGGGACGTGGTGACGCGCTTCGAGCCGGAGGCGCAGCGCGCTGGCTCATCGCTGGAGCTGCACGCGCCGCCCTCCCTGACCGCTCGGTCCGCGAAGCTGCGTGTCGAGCAGGTGTTCACCAACCTCGTCGATAATGCGATCAAGTATGGCGCCGGCGCGCCGATCTCGGTGACGCTCGAGCGCGAGGGGGAGTTCGCGCGCTTCACCGTCGTCGACCAAGGCATCGGCGTGGAGCCGGAGAACCTCTCGCGGATCTTCGAGCGCTTCGAGCGCGCTGTGTCCGAGCGGAACTACGGCGGCCTCGGGCTCGGGCTGTACATTTCGCGGACGATCGTGGAGTCGCTCGGCGGCACCATCCAGGTCCGGAGCGAGAGGTGGCCCCCTCGAGAGCCGGCCCGGCGGACGCGGGCTCACGTGGGCCCGCTACTGCGCGTCATAGCCCCAGACCGCGTAAAGGTAGTCCCCGAGCTGGACCTTGTAGACAGGGTTGATGCCGTAGGTGGCGTAAGCCCAGTTCTCCAGGCCTCCCGGTGCCTTCTTGACCACCACCATCCAGGACTGGAACGGAAAGCTCGTCGCCAGGTGCCCGTACAACCCGATCGCCCGGCTCTGCGCCTCTCCCGTCAGTAAGGGGAGACGGCTGATCACGGCGGCCTGCAGGCTGCTCTGGCTCACGGCGGTGCTCAACGAGCGGACAGTCAAGGCAGCGTGGGTGTAGCCGTCGATCTCGCTCGACTCAGAGGACAGGCCCTCGCTGTACTGCACGAAGCTCGCCTGGCTCTTGAGCGCCATCCACTGCCAGGTTCGCCCAGGCAGAACGTTGGAGAGGAACGTCTTTTCCTGGTTCCATCGCTCCTGGGCGTCACCCGAGAACGACCAGGCGACGCTCTTGAAGATGAAATCGAAGTCGCTCCGGGGCTGTACGGTGACCGGCACCAGGCGGAAGTTGTGAGCGATGATGGCATCGATCAGCCCCGCCCCCGGGAAGTCCATCATCACCACGCCCGTGCGCTGCACGTTGCCCGCCACCAGGTACTCGAGCGCCTGATCATTCGTGCCTCGGTAGACGGACCCTTCTCCGCTCGCCACCGTGTAGGGATAGACCCCGCCCGTGTGCGACGAGCCGCTCAGGAAGTTCACGTACATCACCGAAGCAGAGCCGCTGTTCGTCTCCATGAACTGCGCCCTTGCTTGCTCCCACTTCGCGGGGATGTTCCAGACCCAGGTGACCTCCCACTCATCCTGGATGTCGAAAGAGGCGCTCGACCCGTCCGAAGGCCACCTCACTCCGTAGGAGCCACCGCTGAAGGCCTGCAGGATGACGATCCGGCCCCGCACCTGATCGAGCGAGGGGAGATAAGTGCCCGTCCAGAGATAGGGGCTGTAGGCGGACTGGCTCCGGTACCACGCGAAGGTCTCCGCGAACGAACGGGTGGTGTTCTCCGCCTCATGCTCCTGCTGCACCTTCATCAGCACCGTCTCTGTCGGATGCTCGCGCAGGAACTGGATGGTGGCCTGCAGCACGTCATCGAAGTTCGCCTGCTGGTAGACCTCGCCGTGATGGATGGTGAAGCGGTCGTCGATGTGGCGGCACCGGATGTCCAGGACCCGGATGCCCGCCTCGAGCTGGGTGCGCAGCGGCATCGACTGCGTCTGCACGAGGACGCCGCCATGGAACGACATCGTGTCGTGCGTGCCCGGGAGGGAGAGCGCGGCCAGGTTCGTCTGGCCGGGAACCCAGCTCATCCAGTCCGGATGCGACGTCTCGATGGTGCTGGAGTGGTTGTAATAGCGACCGCGGGCCTCCGCCTCTGGAGGGCACAGCAGGAACCACGCCGCCAGCAGCAACACCCCGCCTCGCACGAGCGGGAGCGAGTGGCTCCCGTCCACTGCGAGCTTCCGCGGAGCCTTCAAGGTCTCGTGCACGGCTTCCTCCTTGGGCCTTCGTGCCCAGCGCCTGCGTGCAGGCGCGTCCTGTGTTTTCAGGAAAGGAAGGAGGCAGCAGAATGATCGGGTCAACGGGCACGGCAGAAAACTACGGCGCGGGCGGAGACAGCGCCTGCAGCCGGCGTCGCGCGGGCTCGGCGAGCAGCGATTCCGGGTGCGCCTGGAGGAAGTCCTTCAGGGCCTGCGCTTCGCGCACCGGATCTCCGAGCGCCTGGAAGGCCTCGGCCACGCCATGCCGGGCCTCCTCGCTCAGCGTTCCGTGGGGCTGCATGCGCAGCGCCTGCTGGAACTGACGCAGCGCCCCCTGCGCATCTCCTAACTGCTTCAACCGCAGCTCCGCGGAGGCCACGCGCGCCACGTAGGCCGAAGCCGTCCCGGGATGGGACTGGATGACCCGCTGGTAGAGCGCGTCCGCCTCACGCCATGCGCCCGCGGCCCGGCGCTCGTTCGCCCGGCGCAGCAGATCCTCGGGCTCCGTTGCGGGAGCTGCAGGCCGCTGGCGCACCACCGGCTCCTGGGCAGGAGCGACGGCCGGCTCGGTGGGAGCGCTCGGAGGTGGAGGCGGCACGGCCGGCTCTGGTGCTGGCTGCACCGCCTGAGGCGCGGGAGCCACGGGTGGCTGGACCTCGGCAACCCGGGGGACGGGCAGCACCTCGGGCGGAGACGTCCGGAGGCTCCAGTAGCTGGCCGCCGCCGCACCCGCCAGCACCAGACAGGCCCCCGTGACCCAAACCCCTCGGCGGAACCTGCCGCGCTTCGGTGGCGGCGCGGCAGGAGCCTCCATGACCGCGAGCACTCCCTGAATGAGCTCGGCCGAGCGCTTCTGGGAGATGCGCTGCGCGGGCCCGGAACGCTCATCCAGAGGACCGAGTAAATCGAAAGGCTCCTCATGCTCATGGGAGTCCTGACTCATTTCCTACCTCCCGCGCTGGCCGACTCCTGCTCATAGAGTTCCCGAAGCCGGGCACGCCCCAGGCGAAGCCGGCTGCGCACTGTCTCGAAGGGAATACTGAGATGCTCGGTCATCTCCGGCACGCTCATCCCCAACACGTAATGGAGCACCAAGGCATGCCGCTGCTCGTCGGAGAGCTGATCCAACAGCCGTGCCATGTCCCGCCGGAAGACGTAGTCATCCGGTGCGACATCGTCCGAGGGCACCGCCACCATCTCCACGGGCTCCAGGGCCGCCACGCGCTGGTCGGCGCGCACCTTCCTCCGCGAGGCAAAGACGACCCGGACCACGACCCGATCCGCCCAGGACTTGAAGGAGCCCTCCGCGCGCCAGGTCGGCAGGCCCCGCAGGATGGCGATCAGCGCCTCCTGGGCGGTGTCGTCCACGTCATCCCCGCGCAGCAGGTAGCGCACCAGGTTGCGCACACGGGGCAACAGCTCCGCTAGGAGCGACTCCGTCGCCCGCCGGTCTCCCGCGATGACGGCCTGAATGCGACTCTGCTGAGGGGTGTTCACCGCCAGGTTCTCGCTTCTGAGCGCCCGCATCCCTGGCACGGAGTCCGGTGCGTCGGATTTCGGGTCACGAGAATTCATGGAGAGCCCACGAGTATCGCCAATCCGAGCCGGGGTTGCGCCCACCACAGGGTGTTCCGGGGGATGAACTCCTCCCCCCGCTGGTAGCCAAGGGTCGGCACGCCCGCCAGCACATCCACCGAGATGGAGGCCTCCAGGGCCACGGCACCGGCTCGCCAGCGCGCCGAGAGCTCCGGGCTCACAAAGGGGGCCAGGGTCAGTCGAGGAGGAACGGCGGAGACCTCCGAGGCCAGGGCCACGGTGCTTCGGCGGAAGCCCGAGAGGCCGACGCCCAGGTCCGCGCCCAGCCGAAGCCGCTCTGTAGGCTTCGAGCAGACCCCTGCGCCCACGATGACGGAATGCCGGGACAGGGAGACGCGGGTGTACGCGTCGGAGAGCTGGGCCTGGAGGCTCGCCAGGAGCTGCGCACGCGCTCGCCACGTGGAGCCCTCCCTTGCGATGCCCAGCCGCGGCCCCTGCTGGCCTCGGGGGCTGCTCCCATCCACGGCGGCCTGCCACCCCAAGTCCAGCACCCAGCTTCCCTCGCGGACGGGAGAGCTGGGAGCCGGAGGACTGGGAGGCGGCGACACGGGAGGTGGCGCTTCGGGAGGCGGTGCCGACGGGGGTTCGGGCGGAGGCTCGACGATCACTCCCACTTCGTGCCCCGCCTCCAGGGCCTTCACCGCCGAGCGCACCGCCAGGGCCGCGGCCTCGGCCAGCGCGGAGTGGCCCAACCGTCCCCCAGCCCCGTCCGCCTGGATGCGCCGCACGAACAGGTGCTGGGTGGACGGCTCCGCGATGGAGACGACGATGGCCTCGGTCTCATGGCTGAACCAGATGGCCACCCGGGCGGACTCGCTGCGTGCCAGCTCCACGGCGCTGCGCCACTGCTCCGCGTCGCTCGTCCCGAGCGACGGCCCCGGGCTCACGCGGAGCACCACGGGCAGATCGCTGAGCTGCCCCTGGACCCGGCTCGCCAGGGACTCATCCTCCGGAGAGGACGTTCGGAGCACTGCGATCCAAGGAGCCTTTGTCTCGTCTCCTCGGGCTGTCCCCCACCCCACAAGGACACAGACGAGGAAGAGGCGGCTCATGAAGGCAAGGAGGCTGCGCAAAGGGCGGTGAGCCTAACATGTCCGGCGCGGGCCCGAACCGGCCCGTCCTGAGGGCCCTTCCAAGGAGCGATGCATGCGATGGAGCCACCGACTTCTTCTCCTGGCACTCCTGGTGGAAGGCACCAGTTGCACCGTGAGCGACACCGTGGCGGTGCTGCCCGAGTCAGAACCGGAAGCCTGTGAGCGGGGAGAGCTGGCCGGCCGGGTCTTCCCAAATGCCCTGTGTACCTGCGAGAGCCTGACGACCAGTGCCCCCTTCCTGACCGATGGCTTCCAGAGTTCGGCTGGCCCCTGGGTGCCTGGGGGACGCGGCGCGTCAGTCGCAACGAACGGAGACCTGACCGCCACCGAGCAGGTGCAGGTGGGAGGCTCCCTCTCCGTGGGAGGCACGGCTGCGGGCATCCAGCTCGTGGCACGGCCCCTGTCCGTCGCCGGGGCGCTGTACAGCGCGGGCCCGCTCAACGGGCCCCTGGCCTCTGTGCAAGTGGAAGGACCGGCGTGGATCGCGGGCGACATCGAGCTGGCCGAGCTGAAGGTCCGTGACGCCCTGGTGCTCCCCCCCGAGCGCAACCTCTCCGTCTCCGGCACGCTCGAGGTGGCCGAGCGGAGGCGAGAGCCTGTTCCCCCACGAGCACCTCCCTGCCCCTGCGCCGCCGGCGAGCTCGAGGACATCGCCGCGTGGGTCCGCGCCCACATCACGGACAACGACAACGCCTTGCTCTCGGTGGACCCGGAAGCACTCTCGGGCTTCATGGGCGCGCGCACGCTCCAACTGGCGAAGGGGCGCTTCTACCTGCGCGGCATCACAGGCTCCGGCACGGCGGCGCTCGTCGTGACCGGGCGGGCCGCGTTGTTCGTGGAAGGGGAAGTGGACGTGGAGAGCCTCGACGTCCACCTGGAAGAGACGGGCGAGCTGGATCTCTTCATCTCCGGAAGCCTGGCGGTGAAGAACCGGCTCGGCCTGGACTCACCGCGCTTCCCCTCGCGCCTGCGCGTCTACGTGGGTGGGAGCCAACCCATCCAGGAACCCGCGCAGAGCCGGGTGGTGGGTCACTTCTACGCGCCCCTCGCCCCGTTCAACCTGGGAACGGGCTTCGAGCTCTTCGGCTCGCTCTTCGCCCGGCGGGTGGACACAGCTGGGGACTTGTCCATCCACTACGACTCGGATGTGCAGGGACTGGGCAACGCGTGTCCCGGCCTCCGAACCCGCCCGTGAGCAACTCGCGAGGAAGTGTTTGACCCGAATTTTCCGCTCCTTTTCTGCCCTCCATACGGACATCGGAGTGTCCTGCCAGAAGCACACGTATGACCGTGGCGTGGGCTGCCTGCCGTAGCCTCCCACGCCCTGCGCCACGCCGCTGTGCGCTCAAAGCGTCCACGATATCCCACGGCTGACATGCCATCCTGGACGGGTGACATGGCAACCTGCGCGTGTGACATGTCACCGCAAAAGGCCGTCGCGGATGCGCCCCGTGTCCAGCCGGCCAGGGAGGACGCCGTGAAGTTCCTGCTCGCAGCTCCTGGCTCTCGTGGAGATTTCCAGCCCATGCTGGCCCTCGCCCTGGGCCTGCGCTCGGCGGGGCACGAGGCCATCCTCGCGGCGCGGCCGCTCTACGCCTCCGATGCCGCCGCCTTTCAGGTGCCCTTCGTGCCGATGGGACAGGATGTGGAGGAGTTCCTTCGCGGGCGGGCCGGGGGCGCCCCGGGCTACCTGCCTCCGGGCACCATCGAGGCCTTCCTCGATCAGGAGTGTCGGGCTCAGCTCGAGTGTCTGCCCGCGCTCGCGGAGGGGGTGGATTTCGTGCTCGGCGCGGGAATGGCGATGGCGGTTCGTTCCGCGGCGGCGGCGGTGGGCGCGCCCTACCTGGCGGTCGTCTACGCGCCGGGGCTCTTCATGCCCCGCGGGCGCACCTCCATCTTCGTGCCCCCGGTCTTGCTCCAGACGGTGCGGGACTTCCACGCCCGGCGTGGGCTACCGCCCGTGGAGGATCTGCTCGCCTACGCCTTTCCTCCGGAGCGGGTCCTGCTCGCCGCGGATGAGGAGCTCCTGGGCTCGCTGGGGGGCGTGCAGGTGTGGGCGCCTCCTACGGGAGCACTGCTGCTCGAGGATCCCCGCCCACTCGAGGACGAGCTGGAGGCGTTCCTGGCAGCCGGCGAGCCCCCGATCTACATCGGCTTTGGCAGCCTCGCCGGGAGCGAGCCAGCGCTCAACGAGCAGCTCCTGCGCGAGGTGGTGGAGGCCGTGGGGTGCCGCGCTGTCTTCCATGCGGGGCGGAACGCTCCCGCTCGTCCTCAGGTGGAGGGCCCCCTCCTTCGCATTGGCCATGCCGCGCATCGCCCGCTCTTCGCTCGCGTCGCGGCGGTGGTGCACCATGGCGGGGCGGGGACCTTCGCGGCGGCCGCGCGTGCGGGCGTCCCCCAGGTCCTCGTGCCCCATGCGTATGATCAGCCTTTCTGGGCCGAGCGCGCCTACCGCCTGGGCATCGCTCCGGCCCCCTTCTTTGCACGAGGCGTGAAGGCCCCTCAGCTGATCGCCTCGATACAACAGGCGCTGACGGACGAGCGCCTGCGGCACCAGGCCCGTGCGCTCGCCGCCGTCCTGACGCCTCGCGATGGCGTGGGGACGGCCGTGGCTTGCCTCACGGGCGCCCGGATGGGGGCACCGGAGGAGAAACCTGGGTGAAAGCGCATTGACAGGAAGTCCACGCAGAGTAAAAATCTCAGTCCTTCCCCCTAGGACTTCTGAGGAAAAAATGGAAAACCCCAGCGCGCCCCTCCAGAACGCGAAGTTCATTGCCCCCGACGCCAAGCCGCTGGAGACCGAAGAGTTCAAGCTGGAGATGCTGGACTGTGGTCCCGCGTATTCGTTCACGGACGCGGGCAGCATGTGCATCAGCTGTGTGTGCGGCACCGGCTGCCTCTGTGGCTGTGTCAGCCAGAGCGCCTGAGGCGCCCACGCCTGTACCGTCCTGTCGCAAGTGAGCACGCCCGGCTTGGGCCGTGAGGCGTGCTCGTGCTCGCGCGTACCCGGGAGAGCCCTTGTCGAGATGGGATGAGCTGCCGATGCTCGGGGTCGGTATTGGCTACCGGCCCGAGCTGCGCGAGCAGCAGCTGAAGCACGGCGATCGCATCGACTGGTTCGAGCTGATCGCCGACAGATACGTGCGCTCCGTGCCCGAGAGCATGGAGCGAGCGCTGCCGTTGCTGGAGCGTCATCCGCTCATCCCCCACGCACTGGAGACGTCCGTCGGCACGGATGCGCCGCTGGATGAGGCGTATTGCCAGGAGGTGGCCGAGCTGGTGCGGGCCGTCCGAGCGCCCTTCTCCAGCGACCACCTGTGCATGACGAGGGCGGGGGACGTGGAGCTGGGCCAGCTCACCCCGCTGCCGTTCACCGAGGCCGCGATCCGCAGATGCGCCGCCAATGCGCGCCGGGTCCAGGAGATCCTCGGTGTGCCCTTCCTGCTGGAGAACATCACCTATGCGTTCGCCATCCCCAGCCCGCTGGGCGAGGCGGAGTTCATCACCCGGGTGCTGACGGAGGCGGACTGCGGCCTGCTGCTGGATCTGGCCAACGTCTTCATCAACTCGCAGAACCACCGGTACGATCCGTACGCCTTCCTGGACGCGCTGCCGCTGGAGCGGGTCGTCCAGGTGCACCTGGCGGGAGGCGAGCGGCGGGGTGGCCAGTGGATTGACAGCCACAGCCAGCGCGTGGACTCGCACCCGGAGGTGTGGAAGCTGCTGGAGTATGTGGCCGAGCGCAGCCAGGTCCGTGCCGTCCTGATCGAGCGGGACCAGAACTTCCCCGAGGAGTTCCAGGAGATGCTCGAGGACATCGATCGGGCCAAGGAGATTCTCCACCGTGCGCACCGCGCGGCTCCCCGGCCGCCCCACCGGAGCACGCTCCCGGCCTGGCCCGAGCGCCCCTCCACGCCGCTGCCCACGGACGCGCACGTCTTCCAGACGGCGCTGGCCCGGCTGCTGGTGGAGGACGGACTGCGCAAGCGGTTCTTCGCCGCGCCCCCTGCCGTGGGAGAGGAGCTGGGCTTGGGGCCAGAGCAGGTGGAGGCGCTGCTCGCGGTGGGGGCAGGGCACCTGAACACCTTCGCGCATGATCTCTCCAGCAAGCGGCTCTCGCTGATCACCAAGGCCGCTCCGGCGAGCTGCCGATGGCTGCAGCTGCACAAGCTCTGGCACGACGTCTCGCATCGCTTCACCGAGGAGCACGCCCCTCGCCATTCCCCCGAGTTCGTCAACCGCACCGTGCGAGACGGCTTCTGGTTTCTCCAGTTGCTCTCCCGCGTGTTGGAGGAGCGGCCCGAGCTGCGCTTCCCGCTGGAGGACATCCTCCGATTCGAGCGTGTCCAGCTCGAGCTGTGCTCGACGGTGGCTCCGGTGGAGACGGCCCTGGAGTTCCGCCGCGCCTTCGAGAGCCGCGCTGCCCCAGGGGTCGAAGAGCTGGCGGCCGCGCGTCCCCTCTCCGGGCCCCACGTGCGCGTGGAGCGGTTCGGCTGCGATGTGGTGGAGCTCGTGCGGCGCCTCAACGCGGGCGAGGCCACGGAGGAGGTTCCGCTCAAGCCCTCGCTCGTGCTCTTCAGCAAGGCGCCCGGCTTCCGCAACGTGCGCCACCTGGCCATCAACGAGCGGACGAGCGCCCTGCTCGCGCTGTGTGACGGGAGCCGCACCACGGCGGAGATCGCCGCACGGCTCTCACCCGGCGCGGCGGGCGAGGCGAGCGCCCAGGAAGTCCGGAGCTGCGCCGAGGTGGTCCGCCGCCTGATGGAGCTCAACGCCCTCACCCTCGCGGTGCCCGCGAACTGACCGCCGCCCCCCTCGCGCTCCCCAGGAGAGCTTCGTGCGTATCTGCGCCCTCATCAAATACCCCCCCATTCAAGGTGGCGTGAGCGCCCAGTCCTACTGGATGTGCCGCGCGCTGGCCGAGGCCGGCCATGAAGTCCACGTCGTCACCAACGCGGACGAGGTGGAGGACGACTACCGGCTCATGCTCACGGCCGATGATCGCTCGTGGCTGGAGCCCACCTTCGGCGCGGGGCGGGTGCGACTGCACCTCTCCGAGCGCAGCTCCTCCGCTTTCCTGCACGTGCCGCAGGCGAACCCCTACGTCAGCAAGCTCGCGGGCCTCGCCACCGACGTCGTCCGCCGCCACCGCTGCGAGGTCATCTTCAGCTACTACTTCGAGCCGTACGGCGTCGCCGCGAACATGGCCTCGCACTGGACCGGAGTGCCTTACCTGGTGCGCAACGCCGGCAGCGATCTCGGAAGGCTGATGACCCGGCCCGGCCTGGGCACCACGTACCGGGAGATCATCCGCCGCGCGAACGGCGTGTGCGCAGGCAATCCCCTGCTGTTTCTCGGCATGGGGGTCCACCCCGACAACATCTACCGGGGGCCGCCGCCCGATCTGATCCGCGAGTGCTTCAGCCCCACGGTGGAGCCGCTGGACATCAACGGCGTCCTCGAGGAGCTGAACCGGGAACACCCGGGGCTGGTGCGGAACCCGCGCCTGTTGGATCCCTCGCTGCCGGTGATTGGCATCTACGGCAAGGTGGGAGTCACCAAGGGCACGTATGACTTGCTGAGCGCGCTGGCCCTGCTGCGCAAGGAGGGGCTGCGCTTCAACCTCGTGGCGCTCACGCGGGGCAAGCGGGTGGCGCCCCTGCACAAGGCGGTGGAGGAACAGGGCCTCGCGGAGGTGACGTGGGTACTGCCCTTCGTAGCGCACTGGAAGGTGGCGCGCTTCATCCGGGCGTGCCGCGCGGTGTGCTTCCTGGAGCGGGACTTCCCCATCACCTTCCACGCGCCCACGGTGCCTCGGGAGGTGCTCGCCTGCGGCACCTGCCTGGTGCTCTCCGGGGAGATTGCCGCCAAGCAGCCCTTCCGCGAACACCTGGCCCCCGGGAAGAACGTGCTGCTGGTGCCGGATCCCCGCGTGCACAGCGAGCTGGCGCGGGCGCTGCGCCAGGCCATCGAGGATCCGGAGGGCGCTCGGGAGATCGGCCGGCGCGGACTGGAGCTGGTGCAGGGACTGCCCCGAAGAGATGTCGCGGGGGAGTTCACGCGGCTCTTCGAAGACGTCATCGCCAAGCACCGAGGGCAGCCAGGGCGGCTGTCCCCGGCCGAGCGGGGGCTGCCCGAGAACCGGGGCGAAGCGCTGCGCCGCACGGCGCCCGGGCTGGTGGAGGTGCTCGGGGCGCGTGCCGAGCCCATGCTCCAGGCCTTCCAGGCGGCGCACCCGGAGGTGCCTCCCACGTTCTTCGCGGACGCGGCAGCCTTCTGCCAGTGGGTGGGCTCGGGCCAGGGAGGAGCGGTGGAGCCGGCCGTGGCGGAGGCAGCGCGCTATACCGGGCTGCTGGTGTGGATGGGGCACTTCACCCCTGAGGAGGAGGCGCAGCCTGCCTTCGAGCGGCCTGACATGTGGTCGGCCCTCCGAGGAAACGGCTCGCCCGAGGCGCTGCGCGCGCTGGTGCCGCTGCGCAGCCAGTGGGTCCGGGTGGAGCGCTTCCACTCCCTGCCGCCGGGGATGCTCTCGGGTGGACAGGGCACGGGGGGCGAGGCCACGGTCCTCTTCCACAAGCGGCCCAACCTCTACGGCCACCACTTCCGGGTGAACGCGTGGACTTCGGAGCTGCTCCAGCAGTGCGACGGCGAGCGCACCGTGGGGCAGCTGCTCGAGGGCCAACGGCGCCGGAGCGAACAGCCCGCCCAGAAGGTGGAGCAGGCGGTGCTGGAGGCGCTCCAGCGATTCCATGGCGAGGGGCTCGTGGTGTTCGCCGAGCCCAAGGCCGCTCCCGCCGCCCAGGCGTGAGGCGGCTCGTTCATCCGCGAGGAGCGTCCCGTGTGCGGCATCGCAGGGATTTTTGGTGAGCCGGATCGAGCGTTGCTCGAGCGCATGACACGCCGGCTCGAGCACCGGGGCCCGGACGGATGGGGAACGGCGGTGGTAGGCCACGCGGGCCTGGGCAGCACGCGCCTGAGCCTCGTGGACATGGAGGGGGGAGCGCAGCCCATGTCCGGCCCGGCCGGGTTGACGCTCGCCTACAACGGCGAGCTCTACAACACGGTGGAGCTGCGCCGGGAGCTCGAGCGAGAGGGCCCCCCCTTGAGGACACGCAGCGACACCGAGGTGGTGCTGCGCGGCCTGGAGCGCCGGGGCATGGCCTGGCTGGAGGAGATGGAGGGCATGTTCGCCTTCGCCCTCTCGGACGGCGAGCGGCTCACCCTGGCGAGGGATGCCTTCGGCATCAAGCCGCTGTACTACGCGCTCGTGGACGGGGGCCGCCGGCTCCTGTTTGCCTCGGAGCTGAAGGCGCTGCTGGTGGACCCCTCGCTGCCGCGGGAGCTCGATCGCACGGCGCTCTTCGAGTGGGCCACCTTTCGCTTTCTGCTCGGTGAGCGCACGCTCTTCCGGGCCATTCGCCAAGTGCCGCCCGGTGGCACGCTGGAGATCTCTCGCCGCCCGGATGGGCTCCTGGAGCTTCGCCCCGGCCGCCACAGCGCGCCGCGCCCGCTCACGCTGCCCACGCGTGAGGAGGAGCTGGCCGAGTTGCTGCTCGAGCTGCTCACGAGCTCGGTACGGTGGCAGCGAGCGGCGGATCACCCGGTGGGGCTCTTTCTCTCAGGGGGCGTGGACAGCTCCCTGCTGGCCGCGTTGCTGGCGCGTGAGGGCTCGCCGGCGCTGCATACCTTCTCGCTCGCGGATGATCCGGAGTCGGCGGACCTTGCCATGAGCCGGAGGCTCGCCGAGGCGCTGGGGACGCGGCACCACGAGTACATCTTCCGCCCCGCCGAGCTGCTGGAGTCCCTGCCGCGTGCGCTCGTCGCGATCGAGGGGCCCTCGGAGCCCACCATTGTGGAGACGGCGGCTCCTGCCATCCGTCACCACGTCAAGGCGGTGCTCTGCGGGGATGGGGCCGATGAGCTCTTCGCGGGCTACGTCCTCCACGCGAGCTCCGCGCCATGGCTGAAGTCCTGCGTGGAGAGCTACAACCGGATGATTCGGACGGGCACGGTGCCCGTGGAGGAGTGCGCCTCCACCAAGGCGGCTCTGCGGGCGGTGGCCCTCCCAGACGAAGCCGCGGCCCGTGAGGCTTTCTACCGCTTCTTCTTGGAGGGGCAGCTCACGGACGCGCACCTGCGCGTCTGGGATGGAGGCTCCATGGCGAGCGGCCTGGAGGTGCGGGTGCCCTACCTGGATCGAAGGATCCGGGACCTGGCGCTCTCGCTCCCCTGGGAGCAGCGCGTCCGGGGGAGGACGCGGAAGGTGTTGCTGCGCGAAGTGGCTCGCCGCGTGCTGCCCGCGCCCTTCGCCGAGGAAATTACCGAGCGCCGCAAGCTGGCGGCTCCCTCGGCTGTACGCCACACCGCCGATGAGCTGGAGCGCGTGGCGCGAGAGATTCTCCCAGCGGAGGGGCGAGAGCCCCACCCCCTGGGGCGCTACTGTGGAACGTCCTCGCAAAGGCTCCTGCTGGATCTGTTCGTGTACCTCTTCGTCGGCCAGGGAGGAACGCTGCCCACGGGGTTTGAGTGGAGGGAGCTCTACACCACGCACGGGCGCGAGCTGGAGCAGGCGCTGTCACAGGCACTGCCGCCAGCTTTGAAGTAGTGTTGCGGCCATTCGTGGTTCGACTCAACCCACAGGGAGACCCTCTTGGCCGGTAGCAACCTCCTGACCCTGATTGATGACATCGCCAGCCTCCTGGACGACGTCGCGGCGATGACCAAGGTCGCGACCCAAAAGACCGCGGGAGTCCTCGGTGACGATCTCGCGCTCAATGCTCAGCAGGTGGCCGGCGTCACCGTCGATCGCGAGCTGCCTGTCGTCTTCGCGGTCGCGAAGGGCTCCCTGGTCAACAAGGCCATTCTGGTGCCCGCCGCCCTGGCCATCAGCACCTTTATTCCCTGGGCGATCATCCCGCTGTTGATGGTGGGCGGTGCCTTCCTCTGCTTCGAAGGCTTTGAAAAACTGGCCCACAAGTTCTTGCACAACAAGGCCGAGGACGAAGCCCACCACGGCGAGCTCGTCAAGGCCGTCGCCGACCCTGCGGTGGACCTCGTTGCCTTCGAGAAGGCCAAGATCCAAGGCGCGATCCGTACGGACTTCATCCTCTCGGCGGAGATCGTCGTCATCTCGCTGGGCACGCTCGTCAACGCGACCTTCGGGCAGCGAGTCGCCGTCCTGATCGGCATCGCCATCATCATGACGGTCGGCGTCTATGGGCTGGTCGCTGGCATCGTCAAACTCGACGATGCGGGGCTCTATCTCACCCAGAAGAAGGGCTCATTCCAGCGCACGCTGGGCCGCGGGCTCCTGGTGGCCTCTCCGTACCTGATGAAGGGGCTGTCCATCGCCGGCACGGCCGCCATGTTCATGGTCGGCGGCGGCATCCTCACCCACGGCATCCCTCCCCTGCATCACCTCATCGAGGGGATCGCCCATGGCGCGGGGAACGTGCCGGGGGTGGGAGGAGTCCTGCAAGCGGTGGTGCCGACCATCATGGATGCGTTGTCCGGAATCGTTGCCGGGGCACTCATCCTGCTGGCCGTGATGGCGGGGAAGCGCGCCTACCAGGCCCTGCGTTCAAAGCCAGGGTAGGCCTAGCAGAGCCCCTCACGCCTTCCGAAGCCCCACGACCTCTCCGTAGCCACCGGGGATGAAGAAGTCGTGCGCTTCCATGCCCATGATCCGCAGCGCGGTGGTCACGACGTCCGCGGATCTGGGCACGCGCCTCGAGGGCTGACCGGTCTCCTCGATGAGGTCCACGGGGACGCCGAGCCCGCGCGGGGTGTACGAGCCCACCTGCCGGTTCCCCGCTACGTTTCCGCCCGCGAAGCAGACCGAGGTGTAGGGGTGATGATCATCCGGCAGGCTGTAGGTGCCGTCGCTTCCGCGCGAGGCCCAGCTGCGGCCGAACTCGCTCATCACCAGCACGAGCGTGTCATCGAGCAGTGTCTTGCCCGGCTTACCGGGAGCCGGAGCAGCCTTGAGCTCGCCCAGGAAGCGCGCGACGCAGTCCATCAGCCCGCGGCCGTGTGCGCAGCTGTAGCCATGGCCCAGGCCGTTGTGGGTGTCGAAGTCGAGCTGCAACGAGACGTGCACCGAGGTGCAGAGGTCCGACTTGAGCAGGCGCAGCGCGAGATCCATCCGCGGGTCGAGCCCGGTGAGGTGGAAGTTCGCGAGACCGAAGGTGTACGTGAACGATTGGTTCGACAGGTAGCTCGACAGGTACGCGGGGCGGTTCGCCGTCAGCGTGTCGATGCCTTTGGTGCGCTCCAGCATGGACACGACATCCGTCGCGAGCACGCGCGAGACCGACGCCAGCGAGCCATGCAGACCTTCGAGGTAGTTGTCCACCTTCGCCGTCGATCGGTCCATCAACGGCTGAGCGCGCGAGAGCGAGAAGCGCTCCACCGTGGTCGTCTTCAGGGTGCTACCGGTGGGCTGCCCGCGTGCGTCCAGCTCGGGAGCTTCGGTGCGCGCATCAAGCCCCGTCCACCAGGGGTTATCCGCGGGCTTGGCGGAGAGCTGCGGCTTGAGCGACTCGATGGACGGCACGCGAACGGGCGAGGCGTGTGAGGGCAGCCCCATTCCCAGCGGCGTGCCGCGCTCACCGGCGACAACCACGAACGGCAGCGGTCTGCTCTCGCGGTACCTCTCGAACAGGTGATTGGCGATGACCGAGTGAACGGCCGGCGCCCGGTAGTCCGCACCGGCGACACCGCACATGGAGGAGATGAACGCACTCGCGTGGTCGTTGGTGCCCTGGTCGATGCCGTGCAGGACGCTCAGCTGCTCATGCAGCGCGAAGTGCGTGTAGCCATACATGAGCGGGCTGAAGCTGCCTCGCGCGGCGGGGTCGGCGGGGTTCCACGACTGCCAGGTTCGCAGCGGCTTGTAGGGTCCGTTCGCGGCCGCGAGGTCCACCACCTTGCTCGCGTCGAAGAAGACGGGCTCGCCGCTGTAGTTGGAGGGGGCCGGGACGCAGAGCGGAATGTCGGCGTCCTCCATCGGGGTGAAGTAGTACGCCGGCCGGTAGCCACCCGGGATGTAGAGCACTGCGAGCCGTGAGGGGACGTCCATGCCCGCGGCGTAAGCAGGGCTCGAGCCGAGGAGCCCCGCGCGTTCGAGGAGCGCGAGCTGTCCCGCTCCGAGGGCCCACTTGAGCAGCGTGCGACGAGAGGTGTTCCTCATAATGTCCTCGGCTCAGTAGGTGATCCACAGCGGGTGACGGATGAGCGCCGCGCAGACGCCAATCCAGGCCAAGCGCGTGCTCTGCGCCTCGAGCGGCAGATAGACCTGCTCGTACAACGCGCTCGCTTCCGCCTCCGAAGGCGGCTGTCCGAGCATGCGCAGGTAGAGCGTGCTCAGGTTTCTCCGCACCGCGTCCGGGCTGCGGGAGGAGCTGTCGGAGAGCGTCACGTAGCGCAACACCGCCGTGTTGTTTCTCTTGTCCACCGCGCGCGCGCACCAGGCTTGCGACATCTGGACCAGCGTCTGCGCGGCGGAGGGACCGAAGCTCACGTCCCGCTTGCGGTACAGGAGCGAGTTGCCGCCTCCCAGCGCCTCGTACCGCTCGACGCTGCGGGAGTCGGAGACATACTCGGTCGAGATGCCGGGCGCCCAATCCCCGGGCCATACGAAGAGCTTGCCGCCATTCACCACGTACGCCTTGTTCCTCCAGTTGGGATCGCTGGTGCTGACGAAGTCCTCGAGCGTGAGCCCGAGCTGCTCCATCAAGCTCACCACCATCTCGTCGGCGGACAGCCGGCGGACGTGGAACTCTTCCGGAGACGGAGTCTCCAGCTGCGCGGGCGGAGCAGGCAGATCGCGAATCCAGGCCTCCACCTGCTCGAGGGTCAGCGTGACACGGCCGCTGGTGACGAGCTCGCTGTAGGTCTGCCCAAGCGGCATCTGGGGATAGCTTCCAGGTGCGACGCCCTTGAGCAGCTGGACCAGCAAGCTGTTCTCGGGGTCCCCGCGCTTGACGTACCTCTCGTTGTACACGAGCCCACTCTCGAACGCGGACAGCGAGCCGAAGAACGGCTTGTTACCGGTGAGGTGACAGCCCTGGCATGCGGGCGCGAGCGCGAGCCGGATCTCATCGTTCTTGTTCAAGGCCGCGCAGCTCTCCCCCTCGTCTGGCTCCTCGGCATTGGGGGTTCTCGTGTCCGTGGTGCTGGCCGAGCCGAAGCAGGCCCCCAAGGTGAGTGTGAGAGAGGCCAGCACTGCGGCTCCCAGCATCGAACGCAACTGGCTCATCACAGGCCCCTCCGCAGCTCGGACTGTTCGAAGAGGTAACGGATGAAGGGACGGAGCTTGCGGTCGCGTGCGACGAACTCCCTCGCGAGCTTGTCGATGAAGCCCTTCTCGGTGGCCGGATTCAGCTCGCGGCCGATGAACATCGCGTAGAGCCTGCGCGAGGCACAGCGGTCGAACTCACCGGAGCGGACGAGGAGCTTTCCGAACCCGAGCGGGCCCATCGTGCCGTCGCCGTGCTCACCGAGCAGCGTGTATGACTCGGGCATCGTGTCGAGCAGCACCGCTTCCGGATTGGCCTTGATCTGCTCGGGGGTGACCGGGGTCAACAGGGTGTTGGGAAGGAACGCGTTTCTCCAGCGGTATCCCGGCGAGGTGCCCGTGTGCGGGTACTGCCCGGACAGCCACTCTTTCGTGACGCGATGACGGCCCACGCCTGGGATGAAGGGCCACGGGACGTAGTAGCTCTGGAACGGACTGAAGTCCCACCGCTTGAAGGAGATCGCCGCGGGATCGAGCGTCTTGTGGCAGTGCTGGCACGTTCCGCCGGTCGCAGGATCGCTCTCGTATGGAGGGAAGTGCACGTCCGAGGGGGGCGGCGAGAAGCTCTGACAGGCGAACATCTCCAGGAAGCGCGCGGCTCGGACGCGCTCGCGCGGGAACGAGGACATCGCGCCCATCATGGTGAGCACCCCGGCGGTGGGAAGTCCCTGGGGGGCTTCGGTCGTAGTGCGAGGATCGAAGCGGTAGGTGCGCTCGAGACTGCCGGAGCGCGCTCGATCGGTGGTCAGCGCGAGGTGGAAGGGCTCCAGCTCTTCGACCACGAACTCGCGCCACGCCTGCGGATCATCCGGCGCCGGGTGCAGCGGATCGCGAGGTGCGTTGTCCGCGGCGGGGCGCCACCAGGTCGTGTTCGCGTCCAGCGCGGTGCTGCCCTGCTGCCGACCGAAGCGCACGTACAACGCGCGCAACCAGTTGGTTCCCACGGAGTAGTTGCCGATGACGAGGTCCGACAGCGGCCGATCGTGCCACGCGAGGTGCGCGAAGAGGCGCGCGGGCTCCTCGTACGGATGGCGCCGTTGAACGCCGAGATTGAAGTTGCTGCTGGTGTTCAGTCCGACGAGCGGTGCGCACCACACCAGATTCGGTCCACAGCCGCACCCGGCGGACAGCATGGGATCGTAGTAGCCGCCGCTGGCGACGCCGCAGTCGAGCGTCTTCCCCTGGGCGTCGACGACCTGGGTGACGGAGGAGCCGGCCTTGCCGAGCACCTCGACCGTCGTTCCCGGCGCCCACCAGGGCTCCACCGTGTGCACCTCGGGCACAGCGGGATTGCCGGCTCCGTTCTGGTCCTTGCACTGCAGGCCCGGGTCCCCCGACCCAAACTCGTTCACGTGGTAGTACGCGCCCGGGTGCAGGCTGTTGGCGGGGCAGGCAAAGAGGTGGCCGGACATGTCGCCCTGGTAGGCGTCGCCGGCAGCGCCGGTGGTGTACGCGCCCACCGCGAGCCACTCATGCCCGAAGCGCAGCATCCGCTCGTAGAACTTCGGCGAGGCGAGCGCGTCATCCAGCGCCGAGCGCAGGAGCACTTCGCGGGCCTCAGGTGTGGCCGCAGCCGCCATCGCCTCATACTGCTCGATGGCCGGCGTTGTCCCGGTAAGCCCGAGCACGATGCGCCGCAAAAGCCGCGTGTCGCTCATCTGGTCATTGAGCGGCTTGACCGGCGGAGGCGTCTCGGGACCGCATTGCTGGGCGTGCGCGTCGGCCCCGATGAGTCCGGACATCGCGAACAGCACGGCCCCCATGACCGCGCTCTTCAAGAGCAAGTGCCAGTGCATCCGCGGGACTTTAGTGGGGGGAAGATTTGGATCACATCACAAAGGATTGCGGCGGCCCGGAGACAGGCGCCGAAAGAGGATGGGGACCACGAAGAAGACGAGCAGTAGTCGCCCCACCTGGACTGAGAGTACGAGCGGCAAGCTCGCATGCGTCCCCAGCGCGATGGCCAGCATCGTATCCGCTCCCCCAGGTGAGGTGGCGAAGTAGGTGGTGAGCAAGTCCACGCCTCCGAGCGAGGACCACGCCCAGGCCAGCAGCACGCAGCCGCCCACCACCGCCACCGCGCCCCCGAGTGCTCCCACCGCCACGCGCCGCAGCCGCCACACGGCCTCGGCATCGAACTGGCTGCCCACGCGCACGCCGAGCACCCACATCAACAGCGCCAGCAGTCCCGGCGGCAACGCGCCCACCGGAATGCCCAGCGCCGTGAGCGGCACCCCCACCAGCAGCGGCCCGAGGAAAGCCCCCGCCGGCAGCCGCAGCCGCATGCCCCCCCAGCCCCCCACGGCGGCCACGAGCAGCGTCACGCCCCACGCCAGCCCCGGAGGCGGCGCACCGGGAAGCGCTGAGGCGGAGGCCACCGGGAGCTGAGGCGTATCAATGGCCCATCGGCCCACCGCGCCCGCCACGAGGATGACGACGCCCAGGCGCACGTACTGGAAGAGCGTCACCAGGCGTGAGTCCGCGCCCAGCTCCTCGCTGAGCACCACCATCGCCGACGCCCCTCCCGGCATGAGGCCCAGGGTGACGGTCCGGACGTCCAGGCCACTCAACCGGGCAAAGACGAGCGCCACCCCCTGTGCGATGGCCACCACCGCCACCACGTTGAGGAGAGCAATGGGCCAGTGCTCGGCGAGCGCGGCCCAGGCAGAGGGCCGGAAGGCCGCGCACAGAGCGGCCCCCAGCACCGCTGGAGCGGCCATTTGCAGGGCTCTCGGAATGGGCACGCGCACGGAAGCGAACACGGAGCCCACGAGCGCCACCAACATCCCTCCCAGCAACGCCCCCGCGGGCAGGTGGAGCCCCTCCGCCAGCGCCGCTCCCAGCAGTGACGCAACGGTGACACTCCACACGCGGCCACGCGAGGGAGGTGAGGGGTCGGAGTCCTGTCGCATCAAGGCTCGGGCGGATTCTCGCGGGGCCGGGACTCTCGATGCTCCGCATCCGAAAGGCAAGTCGACAAGGGTCGCATGAGCGGCTGAGTCCGTCCTATGCTCCACTGGACACGGCCAGGGGGAGTAGGACAAAGGCATCAGCAAGACGAGGAGCCCATGGCTGCCGAGAACGAAGTGAGCCGAAGGACTGGCGAAGCGAGCATGGGGGAGGCCCCGGAGCAGGCCGCCCAGGCGCTCGTCGACAACGCCCACTCGCTCATGGACCAGCGTCAGTACGAGGAGGCCCTGGCCCTCATGGGCCAGCTGTTCCAGCGGTTTGGAAGCTCCAGCGCGCAGGCCGTGCAAGTCCAAGTGGCCCGAGCCTTCATCGGCAAGGCCATCACGCTCGGGCAGCTGGAGCGCTTCGAGGACTCCCTGGCCAGCTGCAACGAGGCGCTCCGGCTCTTCGCGGCTTCCACCGATACGAAGCTGCGAGAGCTGACGTCCAAGGTGCTCATCCACAAGGCCCACGCGCTGATGAACCTCGGCCAGTCCGAGGCGGCCGTGCCCCTCTGCGACGAGGTGCTCCAGCGGCACGACGGCGCGGACGAGGCGGGCCTGGCGCAGGTGATGGCCGGAGCGCTCCTGGCCAAGGCCGATGCGCTGGGTGAGCTGAACCGGCTCGACGAGGGGCTGCCCCTCTATGACGAGGTGTTCCGCCGCTTCGCCGGTGCGAGCGACGTGGTGCTGCGCTACCACGCAGCCCTGGCGCTCCTGAGCAAGGCCATCTTCCTGCGGCTCTCGAACCGCCCGCGTGAGGCACTCTCCTGCTACGAGACGCTGATGGACCACTTCCGCGGCGCCAGCGATGCCCGGCTCCGGGACATGGTGACCGCGGCGCAAGAGGGCCTGGGCCGGACCCTGGAGATGCTCAAGAGCGCGGAGGTGGAGCTGGCCTCGGTTGAGCAGGTGCTCCGCGACCACAGCGAGTCCCGGGAGCATGCAGCGCGCGAGAAAGTGGCCCAAGCGCTGCTGGCGAAGGCCGAGGTGCTCCGGCAGCAGCACCGCTCCGAGGAAATGCTCTCCGTCTTCGACGAGGTGCTCCGCCGGTTCGACAAGGCGTCCGAGCCCGCGCTGCGGGACGCGGTGGCCGAGGCCATCCTCTATAAGGGCGTCGTCCTGGGGAACCTGAAGCAGACGCCCGAGGCGCTCGCCTTCTACGAGGCGATGATTCCGCGCTACGGCGGCCCGAGCGAGCCCGTCCTGGTCCGCGCCCGGATGGCCAAGTCTCTGGCCTACAAGGCCGTGTTCCTCGGCCGGATGGATCGGCGCGAGGAGGAGGTGGCCGCCTTCGACGAGCTCGACCGCCGCTATGGCGGCGACACCGAGCCGGAGGTGCGCGAGGAGGTCGCGCGGGGGCTCGCCTGCAAGGGAGAGATCCTCTGGAAGCTGAACCGGCTCGAAGAGTCCCTGGCGGCCTACGAGGAGGTCGCGCGCCGGTACCACGGAGCGCCCGAAGCCTCCGTGCGCGAGCGCGTCGCCGAGGCCCTCAACGACGCGGGCGTGGTGCTCATCTTCGAGGCGAAGCGGTGCTGGGTACAGAAGCGGGACCAGGCGCTGGCATTCCTGGAGCGGGCGAGCGCGAAGATCGCCGCCTCGCTGGAGCGTCAGCCCCGCGGCCCCACGGCGCTGTGGAATGCGGGCTACATCGCCTTCCTGCAAGGCAAGCGCGATCAGGCGCGCTCGCTGCTGGCGGAGTCACTCCAGCTCGGCGGAGAGCAGCAACGCTCCCGAGGGCTCCAGGGGGGCGCGCTCTCTCCCATCCCGGAAGACGAGGAGCTGCGCGCCTTGGTGGGCTCGCTGTGAGCAAGCGCCCCGCCTGAGGGCGCTCAGTCCGGGGCTCTCAGAACAGCCGCAGCAGGGCCTGAGCGAAGGCGGCGAGGATCAGCGCCGCTACCGCCGCGGAACCCAGCATGACCACCTTCGGGTTCTGGTCCACGCTCCTCAACAGCCGATGGAGCACGCTCTTCATGAAGGTGCGCTGGCACATCACATGGATTCGACCGCTCTGGATGCTCTGGAGCTCCTCCACCATCTCATCCACGGAGGCGTAGCGCTCCGCCGGATTCTTCGCGAGGCCCCGGATGACGAACCAGCACAGCTCGGCGGGCACGCGCGTCTGCGCCGGATGCTCGGGGGTCGTCTCCACCGAGGGAGTCACCGTCTTGACGCCCTCGAGGATGTCCGCCATCGACTCGCGCCCCTCCAGGTAGTGCCGCAGGAAGAGGAACTCGTAGAGCAGCGCGCTCAGGCTGTAGATGTCGCTGCGCGGATCCAGCGAGTCGTGCTCGCCCCGGGCCTGCTCGGGAGACATGTAGAGCGGCGTGCCCATGACGGCGCCCGCCTGGGTCAGCAGCGAGGCCGACTCCCGTAGCCCCTGGGCACTGGGAGCGCTGGCCTTGTCCTCGGCGGAGCCCGCGTCGCCGGGCCGGCGGTACTTCCGGGCGAGCCCCCAGTCCATCACCGTCACCTCGCCAAAGGGCCCCACCATGATGTTGGAGGGCTTGAGGTCCCGGTGGATGAAGCCCTTGCGGTGCGCGTACGACAGCGCGTGCAGCACGCCCAGGAAGAGCTGGAGCCGCGCCTGGAAGGGGTACTGCGCATGGGCGGCGCGGTCTCCCTGCCGAAGCCGGGTGATGATGGACTCGAGCGTCTCTCCCTGCAGGTGCTTCATCAAGAAGTAGTACCGGCCGCTCTCGTCCACCCCTACGTCATGCACGGGGACGATGTTCGGGTGGTCCAGCTGCCCGACGGTGCGGATCTCCTCCACGAAGCGCAGCACCCGATCCAGGTCCTGGCTCTCGGACAGCCGCTTGAGGGCGACGGTGCGCTCGATGTCGTGGTCCTTCAGCAGCACCACCTCGCCCATGCCGCCCTGCCCCAGGGCCCGAAGCTCCTCGAAGCGCTCGCGCTGGAAGGGAACGATGCGGGGCCGGTCACCCGTCCACTCCAGCCGCGGGAGGACCGTGCTGCGCCGGGCGGCGTTGGTGGAGGCTGAAGCAGACACCGCATCCCCCGTCACACTCTTCTGGGGGACCACGGTGGCATCCAATAGCTGCTGGTTCACATCCGTCATACCTGACTGCATACCAAGGCCCCCGAGGCGCTGCGAATCGGTCTATCGTCCCCGGCACCATGACCAGAGGATGGGTAGGGTTTTATCTGGCCGTCACGCTGAGCCTCGCGGCCCCACGAGCGAGCGCCCAGGAGGCCGAACCGCCCCCTGCTCCCGACACGTCTCCCGCTCCCGAGGCCCCTGCTGCCCCCGAGCTGTCCCCTTCCCTGCCCCCGCCGGCCGAGCCCACCGGGAGCCCCCTGGTAGTAAGCGAGGTCGTGGTGCTCGGCACGGAAAAGACACGGCCCGAGACGGTGCAGGACTACTCGCGCCTGGATGCGGGAGACACCGTCACCCCGGAGGAGCTCACGCGGGTGGAGCGGCGGCTGCTGGCCACGGGCCTCTTCCAGGAGGTCCACGTCAGCACACAGCCCACGGGCGACGGCCGGGCGCGGGTGGTGCTCCAGGTGCAGGACAAGGCCTCATGGGTGGTAGCGCCCACCTTCTCGGTGTCCAACTCGAACATCGGCGGCGGGGTGCTGTACGCGGAGAGCAACCTGTGGGGCCGCAGCAAGAAGTTCGCGGCGGCGGTGCAGGTGAGCACGGCCGAGAGCGGCCTCTTCGTGGGCTTCCTGGATCCGAACCTGTTTGGCTTTCCTCCGCTGCGGCTGAGCTTCGAGGGCCAGCTGCGCAGCGACCGGGTGGAGGAGTACCAGCCGGGAGCGAGCGCCAAGGTGCCCGAGGTGCGGCGCCGCACGCGGCTCAACTCGGCCTCCGCCGCGAGCGAGCTGTCGGTGATGATCGCCGAGCGGGTGCGCGTGGGCGCGAAGTACCGGCTGATGCTCATCGATGCCCAGGATCCGAGCCAGGACACGCCGGTGACGGAGCCGGCCTTCGAGCCGGGCCCGGTGCAGCGAGACGCCTCGCTGCGGCTGATGATGGGAATTGATACCCGGCAGAACCTCCATGCCGTGATGGAGGGCCTGAACATCGAGGGCTCGCTGGAGCTGTCGAACCCGGGCGTGGGGAGCCAGTTCCGCTACCAGCGCTTCGGACTGCTGTACCGGCACGGCCTGCGCTTCTTCGAGGAGCACAACCTGGTGCTGCGCGGGGAGGTGTCCCTGGGCGTGGACCTGCCGTTCCACCAGGAGTTCGTGGCGGGCGCGAGCTCGCTGCGCGGCTTCATCTACCGGCAGTTCCGAGGCGACACCCGCACCTCCTTCACGGCCGAGTACCACTTCCCGCTCTTCACCGTGCGCTCCCTGTCCTTCCGGGGCGTGGCCTTCTCGGACACCGGGGTGATGATGTGGCGGAGCATCCCCGAGGACCGGCAGCTGCGGGACGTGACGGGCCGGGTGGTGCGGGGCTACCTGGAGGACTCGAAGGACGGAGTGGGCAGCGCCACGGTGGCCCAGGGGCTCGGGCTGGGCCTGCGCCTGTTCCTGCGCAGCGTGGTGCTGCCGCTGGTGGGCGTGGACGTGGCGTACGGCGTCAACTCGGGGGAGATCCGCTTCTACCTGGTGGCGGGCGTCAACCCCTCGTGAGCGCGAGGGCCGGGGCAGCTTGCCTCCGCGCTGAGACCCGGGCTTCACTGAGCGCATGAAAGCAGGCATGCGCAGCGTGAGAATGAAGCTGCTGGCGGCGGTGGGGGCACTGGCCCCCATGCTGTCGGGGGGATGTCCTTCCACTCCCTCGGAGGGCCAGCACCCCGTGTGGTGCGCCTCCTTAGATGTCCACGAGCAGTTCTTCGTCCCCTCCAGCGGGCCTGTGGAACAGGACTTCCCCCAGGAGCAGCGCTGCATGGCGCTCGTGGAATGCGGGGGAACGGAGCGGGCGCTGATGATCGATCCGGAGGGCCAATGCACCCTGCTCGTGGACTTCGCCACGCCCGATCAGGGTGTGGTCCGGACGGGGACTCGCTGTGAGTCGACCCACAGCCGCATTGGCGGCGCGAGCCGGGAGATCGGCTACACGACTGGGGGCACGGTCACGCTGCGCAATGGCGTGCTCGAGGCCTCGGTCGACTGGGACGTGGAGATCCGTACCTCCGACGTAACCCGGCTCGGGGCCGTGCAGAAATACGCGATCCGGAATGGGTTTACGTCTCCAGAGCTCCGCAAGCTGGATCCCGAGGGGGCCTGCCGCGAGCCGGAGCCCCGGCCGGGGCCCGAGGACTTCTCGGAGGTGGTGGGCTGCACCCCACAGGACTTCGTGGACGCGAGCGCGGACAGCGCGGAGCGCGTGGTGCGGTTCGGGAACGAGCTCGGGAACCGCTACTCCCCGCGCTGCTTGAGCATCGCGGCGGGCCAGACGGTCTCCTTCCAAGGCCCGTTCCAGACTTACGGCCTGATGCCGGGGGTGCCCGCGAGCATCTCCACGGGCGCCCCGTTCACGCCCATCACCTACGTCTTCTTCTCTGACCGCAAGGACTTCACCTTCCCGCTGGCCGGAGACTTCATCTACAGCAACGGGCTCTACGCGGCGGTGGGCATGACGGGGATGATCCGGGTCCGCTGAGGCCTAGCTGGCGCCGCTGCCGGTGAGGACCACCGGAACCGTCTTGACGATGAGGCTCAGGTCCGTCAGCAGGGTCCAGTTGTCGATGTACTGCATGTCCAGGTACATCCACTCCTCGAAGGAGATCTGGTTGCGGCCGGAGACCTGCCAGATGCAGGTGAGGCCCGGACGCACGGACAGGCGGCGGCGCTGCCAGGCGGCGTACTTCTCCACCTCCTTGGGCAGCGGCGGACGCGGGCCCACCACGCTCATCTCACCGCGCAGCACGTTGAGCAGCTGAGGCAGCTCGTCGATCGAGTACTTGCGGATGAAGCGGCCGATGGAAGTGATCCGCGGGTCGTTCTTGATCTTGAAGACGGGGCCGCTCTGCTCGTTGAGCGCCTCGAGCTTGGCGCGCAGCTCCTCGGCGTTGACCACCATGGAGCGGAACTTGAGCATGTCGAACGTCTTCCCGTGCAGGCCGACGCGCTTCTGCTTGAAGAAGATGGGGCCACGCGAGGTGAGCTTGATCGCCGCCGCCACCGTCACCAGCAGCGGCGAGAGCGCCAGCAGGGCCGCGGCCGAGGAGATGATGTCGAACAGGCGCTTGATGGCCATCTGGTGCGGCCGAGGCTGGTTCGTGACGAAGTGCAGGTAGCCGTCGGACACCGCATGGCTGTCCTGGGCACGCGCCCGGTCCATGCGGAACGGGTGCGCCGGCAGCGCGAACGGGATGCCAAAGCGCTCGCACAGCTTGATGGCCGACTGCATCTCCGCGCCGTGCTTCTGCACGCTGCCCGAGATGTAGACAATGTCGACCGGCACCTGGCACAGCACCTCCTCCAGGCGATCCACCTTGCCCAGCACCGGGCCGGGCACCGCGGACAAGAGCTGCTCGGTGCTGAAGGCCAGGTAGCCGATGACGTGACGGCGGCCGCGCTGGATCAGATCCTCGCCCGTGAGCCGGCCCATGGCGCCCACGCCCAGCACCAGTGCCTCATCGAGCGGCTCCTCACGCACCGCGAGCCGCCGGAACACCAATTGCCGCAGCGCCACCACGCTGCCCCACAGCAGCAACGGGAACCCCGTCAGCGCCACCACCGGATAGCCGCCCGCGATCAGCAGGCGCTCCAGGTAAAGCATGCCCGTGATGGACACCACGGTGATGGACACCAGCGCCAAATCGTCCAGCGGCGCCCGATCCGAGAAGCGCGGGTCATACAGGCACAGCGCGGTGCCCAGCAGCAGCCAACCCAGCCCCGCCATGCCCACCATCAGCCACAGGTCCAGGTTGCTCACCTGAAGCTTGTGCCCCATCAGCAGCGTGGAGCCCAGCAGCGCGCCCACCAGCAGGAACAAGTCCACCAACAGGTTCAGCTTCGCGGCGAAGCCCGGGGCCAGCCGGCCGCGCGTCGACGCCGAGGCGGGCGTGGGCAGGGGCAGCCCTCGCGCCTCCACTCCAGGATGGGCCAAGCTCGATGGCTCAGCACCCCTCATGGACGGGGAGACGTCTTCAACACGTTGAGGGGACTGCATATCGACCTCCGAAACCCGATGGACTGCCCTGCGAACACCGATCATCCGTCCCCCCTCAGACGCCCCTGACTATACCGGGATTGAGGTTCTTTTTTCCAAGAAAGCTGAAATTTGACGGCACAGCCATTCTTCAAAGGCGCGCTAACGTAGGTGATCAACCCACCTTTCCCAGAACACGGGTGACCCTGGGCCGCAGGGCCGACGCGATGTGGCGGCGCTAGCGCGGAGGCTACTTGCCCCAGTCGCGGTTGACCTTGTCCGCGTTCTGGACGGCCCTCTGCGCATCATCGCGCTCCTTCTCGACCTGACGGGCCGTGCGGCACACCTTCCGGGGGATGTGGCTGCCCGTGACGGCGACGCTCTCGCAGATGAGGGTTGGGTCCGGGTTCTTCTGGGCGTCAGCGGCCGCGGCCTTCTCTTCCTTCTGGGTGCCCTGAGCGGTGGTGCCCGAGGCCTGCGGCGGCGGAGCCGCCGTGGCACATCCCAGCATCAGTCCCATCAGCATCAACCCACCGAAGCTCTTGCTCTGCACGTCGGACGCTCCTGTCACCGGCCCTTGGAGTTCCGAATGATAGCGCAGCTCAGGCCAGCTTCCTCCGCGCGAGGAACACGCCCCGGCTGGCGTAGACCTCCAGCAGCGCCGCATCGATGCGCTCCAGCCAGTGGAGCACTCGGGGTAAGCCTCGGGCTTCTCCTTCCCGCGCCTGGGCGAGGGACTCGCGCACGGACTGGAGCGCCGCATCGAGCGCATCGGGCATCGGCGCGCCTGCGACGGAGAAGGAAGCGGCCACGGAGCGGGCGTTCTCGGCCAAGAGCATCTCGAGCCGCCGGATCCGCTCCTCCCCTGCGGGGAGCCGGACACAGGCGGGCGCGAGCTGCTTCACGAAGAAGGCGAGCGTGCCAAGCGCATGGACGAGTCGAAGCGCCTGGCGATCCGAGAGGAGCAGGCGATCCGTGAGCGGACGGGCGGCGTCCCTCACCTCGCGCAGCTTCCCATCCATTTCCCGCACACGCTTCAGGACCTCTCCGCCGGGAAGAGTCGCAGCAGCCTCCAGGAAGGACGCCACGCTGAGCAAGGCCTCGGTGGCAGCTCGCTTGACGCCAACGCCCGTGCGAGCCGGGAGCAGCACCACCGCGACCACCGCGCCGATGCCCGCACCGACGAGCGTCTCCCACACCCGGAGGTAGAGGAGCTCCGGAGAGTAGAGGCCGAGCAGGCTGTAGAGCACGGCCAGCAGCGCGGTGAACCAGAAGACCATCCACGCGTAGGAGACCTGGATCAAATAGAAGCCGAGGAACACGCACACGAAGATGAGCAAGAACTCCAGATCCCGATGGCCTCGCACCACGGTGGCGAGAAAGATGCCCGCCAGCACACCGATTACCGTGCCAAGGATGCGGTGCCAGGCGCGCAAGAGGATGTCGCCCCGGGTGGTTGCGCGGTTGAAGATCACGAACGAGGCAATCACCGCCCAGAACCAACGGGTGCTGGAGACGGCGTGGCCCGCGAGGATGGCAAGCGCCCCCGCGACCGTGGCTTGGATCGCCTGACGCGTCGAGGGGTGGAGCGGCGCTGCAGAGCCCACTGAGGCCGGGGCTTCTAACTCGAGCACTGGTGCCGCCTCTGTCGAGACCGGAGCGGCGGCACGAGACTGAGACGGAGTCCGGAAGATCAGCTCCCGAAGGTAGCTGAGCGAACCTTCCAGGGCGGTAAAGGCAGGCTCCGTGGAGGCAGCCGCACTGCCATCGGAGTTGGCGCCCCATGGAGGCACGGGCTGAGCGCGCGCCGCCCCCGTGTCGCGAAGCTGGCGCCGGAGCACCGAAAGCTCGGCCACGAGCGACTGCCGCTTCTCAGGAGAGAGAGGCCCAGCCTCCAGCACCCGGTAGATCCCGAACACGATCCGCTCGGCGGTGAGCTCCAGCTCGAGCAGGTACTCGCGAAGCTCGGCCTGGCGGAATCCGTGGATGAGCTTCTCGGGGTCGGCATTCTCGATCTCTTTCTCCACCGCCAGCGCGGCCTCGTTCACCTGCCGGGCCGCGCGCCGCAGCAGCGCCAGCCGCCGCTGCTCATCCGGCACATCGAGCACCTCGCCGATGTCCACCATCAAGAGGGCCAGGGAGCGGCGGAAGGACGCGAACGCGCGGCGCACCGAGGCCTCGGGCCGGTCGCGGACGAGCCAGAAGCGGACGGCGTAGGCGACACAGCCTCCCACGGCGACGCTGGCGAGCACCCACGGGAGCTGCGCCACGGGCGCGTGAAAGAAGAGCGAGAGGAAGAAGAGCATGAAGCCGATCATCCCCAGCCCCACCCCGCGAGGACCGAAGCGCTGAGCGGCGATCGCCAGGAAGATCACCCCGAGGAACACGATGGCGCTGACCACGAGGCTCGGCGCGGAGAGCGCCGCAACGCCCACCGCGGCGATGGAGATAGGGATGGCCCAGAGCAAGGTGACCCGCTGCTCACGGGGGTGCGGATCCTGCACGTTGATGGCGCCCATCATCCCCATCATCACGCCGACGAGCGCGACGGAGATGGACTGGTGAAGGAGCGTGCCGAGCCCCGCGATGGCGGCGAGGCCCAGGCTCAACCCCAGCATGGCGCGCAGCCCCATCTTCAGCCGGACAAGCGCCGGGTCCGAGGCGATGAATCGATCCCACCAGTACGACGGATCCCTGGCATGCGCCGGCATCATCCGCACCGCTCCCGAGCCGGACAGCCCACCTGCCCTCTCCAGCGGCTCCTCTTCGGACAAATGTGCGAACGCGGCCCGCGCAGTGCGCGGCTCCTTTGCCAGGCGGCCCCCAGACTGTCGCCCCGGCGACAGCCCTCCCACTCGCTCAGCGAGCGAGTTCCAGCGGATTCAACCCCTTACCCAGCTCGAACGAGGCACCCACGGCGCCGACGACACAGGTGCTCCGCTGGAGCCCGGCCAGCTCGCGCAGCCGGAACACGGTCTCGATGCCGGTGCAGTGCGCCCCCATGAGGTGGCCGAGCTTCATCTCCCGGAGCTTGCGCCCCGTCCACGCCAGCGTCTTCTCATCGGCACGGAACAGGTGCAGCCCACCGAGGACCGCGTGGATGGGAGCGGAGCGCACCTGCTTCCGCGCGAACTCGAGGATGTTGACAACACCCGCGTGTCCACAGCCCGTGATGACCACGAGTCCCTGATCCGTATCAATGACGAGCGCCTGATCCTCGGGGATGGTTTCCTCGACGAGCCCCTGGGGGGACTGCACCTGGCCCTTGCTGCTCCAGTTGCGCTCGGGGTTGGGGCGAGGCACCGGACCGGTGAGCCACACGCCGGGGGCCAGCTCCACCGGCCCGGTGTGCTCGATGAAGGTGCCTCCCGCGGCCTCATACTCGGGGCGGAAGGCCACCATGGGGTTGCCCTCCCCTCCGTCCTTCTTGGGCCGGCTCCAGAAGATGCCCGGGGCCACGTGCGCCCGGGAGAGCGCGGCGGGGTTCTTCTTGGACAGCTCGCGGCGCAGGGTGACGAGCCCACCCGTGTGATCATCGTGGTTGTGGCTGAGGATGACGTCGGTGATGTCCGACAGGTCGATGCCCTGCTCCTTGGCATTCTGGAGCACGGTGTTGGGCAGGTAGCCGGTATCAAGAAGGATTCGGCGTCCATCGGCCTCGACCAGCGCAGCGAAGCCCCACTCTCCAATGCCCTTTTCCGCCAGCATGGTGGAGAGCACCGTCACGCGCAGGTTCTTCACGCGGACCTGAGAGGGCTTGGGAGCCGGAGCCACCGGCGCCGGAGGCGTCTCGGCGCGAGGAGCAGTCCCCACCAGGAGAGCGAACGCAGCGAACAGCGACAGGAAGGAGGCCTTCATGGGTCCAGGATGCGCCAGGCCTTCTCCAAAGACCAGCTATCGCGGCTTCTGGGGCTTCGCCTTCGGACTGAGCGGCTTCGCCTCGGGCGCGGCGGGCAGCACGAAGAGGCTTCCCACCGTAGGCTCGCGCTTCGGCTTGCGCACCACGGGCTGCGTCTCGGCGCTCTAGAGGAGCCCCAGGTTTTGGGACCGGGGCTCCCCCTCATACCTATCCCAGCAAGCAGGCTACTGGCAGGCGATGCCTGGCAGGCCGCGGTACGCGCCCTGCGAAGTCCACCGCGTGTAGGGAGTCCCGCAGGAGCCGCCGTAGGGATCGTCCGTGCCATAGCCCGGCACCCAGTACTCGAAGTGCAGGTGCGGCCCCGTAGAGGCGCCTGACGAGCCCACGAGTGCGATCCAATAGGCGCAGGTCAGGTAGGTGCCCACGGCGAACTGCTGCGTGTACTTCTTCAGGTGCCAGTACTTCGTCTTGGTGCCGTCCGCGTGCCGCATGATGATGTAGTTGGCGGTGTAGAGGCCGCAGGCGTTATAGGGGTTGGACTGATCCCAGTAGGTGCATCGATCGAAGTAGCCATCCACCGCGGACTCGATGGTGCCGCTGGCGGCGTTCATGGCCCAGACGCCGTAGTCCATCTTGCTGAACCCACCGACCAGGGCGTAGTCCGTCCCGGTGTGGCCGGCGTAGCGCACGCCGCCACAGGCGTAGTCCCGGCCCCCGTAGTCCTTGTAAGCGCTCACCGTGCAACCCCCGTTGCCGCACTGATCAGCGAGCTGCGAGGCGGGGAAGCGGAAGTACGTCTGCGCCGAGGAGACCGCCGGCAAGGACAGCAGCGCGAACGCCAGCAGGGCAGAGAGCCTCTTCATCTGGGAGGTGCTCACTTCTCACCTCCCAGATCCGGGGCCGCCTGGCCCGTGCGCACGTTGATCGTCCAGAACTCGCCGCCGCCCGCGTTGTAGCGAAGCACGTCCGCGTTCAGCCACTCCATGTGGTGGCTGGAGACGGGCGGAGGCACGAAGTTCGCCGGAACGCCCTCGAACAGCATCCAGCCCTCCAGGCCAATATTGGTGAGCTGCTTCGGCGCCGCGCCGTCCACCGTCGTCACGTAGAACGAGGCCACGCTCGTACGGCCGGACACGAAGACCACCGTCTTTCCATCTGGAGAGATGGCAGGCGCCGCATCCACCCCGGGCCCATCCGCCAGCACCTTCACGTGGCCCTTCATGTCGATGAGGCCCACGGACGTCTCGTGGCCCTCGGTGCCGCTGCTCTCCAGCGTGGCCACCAGGGCGTCGCCCTTGGCTGCCGGGAACAGGTCGCCCCCCACTCGCTGGGCCAACAACCGCTCGCGGCCACCGGGCTCGCGCAGGTACAGGTTTCCCTGCCCGTCGAGCAGCGCCACATGGGGGCCCACCGAGCGGGCCTCGCGGTACTTGAACTGGCGATCCACCACGCTCACCGCGCCCGTCGTCTCGTCGTACTGAACGATGGCCAGCAGCGGCAGCTCGTCCGTTCCCAGCGGCTGCTCCGGAATCTCGGCGACGACCCCCGCCAGCATTCCGCGGCCCTGGCCAAACAGGTGGACAAACCGGGCCTTGGGCCCGAACTCCTTCTCGACAGCCGGCACGATTCGCTCACGCGCCTTCTCGACACGGCGCCGATCCGCGGGGTGCATGCGCTCCGCCGCCGTGGCGCTGGTGGCAACCAGCGTCAACGTCGCGACGGCCAGGAATGACTTTCTCATCTCGCTCCAGGGGAAAGAGGAAGCACTACGGCTCCCATTCTCGCGCTGGGCTTTTATTAGTTTCTTAGAAACAAGAAATTAAACGATAGGTCGTTTTTACCTGTTTTTCAGGAATGAAAGCGGCGGAAGCCCCTGACTTCCTGGGCCTCCGCCGCTCGTTCATCCCTCATCCCTGAAGCTCAGTTCGGCCCCGGCTCCGGCTCCGGCTCGCTCGAGCAGAGGTCGATCTCCCTCAGCGGGTTGATGTGCCCCTCGGCGTTGCCCGACATCGAGCCTGCGTAGATGCCGCCATCGAAGCTGCCGTTGCTGAAGTGGATGTGCGCCGACGGAGCCAGGATCGTCCCGAAGAAGCCGTGGTTGGCGAGGGTGATGCTCGTGGCGTTCACGAAGTTGAAGAGGACGCCCGTCTGGTCGATGCCACCACCGAAGTTCGTGCTGAACCCGGAGAACGTCGCCGACGCGCCCACCACGTTCACCACCACCAGGGACGACGCGGGAGCGCTGATGGACAGGTACTTCGTCGTGGCGAAGGCGCTGGCGTTCACGCTGAAGACGTTGAGCACCGGGTTCGTGCCCTCCAGGAAGAGGCCGCCCCAGGTCTCGAGCCGCACCGTCCCGTTGGCCGCCTGCGCGTTGAGGGTGGCGGACAGCTGCGTCAGCGCGGTGCCCTCGGCGGAGAAGTTGATGGGCGTGCCCTGCGACAGCGCGCCTCGGTAGATCGTCACCGTGCCGTCCGCGGAGACGGTGCCCCCGTGAGACGTGTTGCCGAAGATGCCACCAGAACGGAGGCTCAGGTTGCCGCCCGCCACCAGCACGTTGTGGATGTCGCTGGCCTCCAGGCCCGCCCCAACGGAGAAGTACTGCATGTCGATGTTGCCGCCGGCCGCCACCTTGCCGCGCACGTCGGTGCCACCGGTGTAGTTGCCGAGCAGGAAGACGTTGTAGTCATTCAGATCGAGCTGCACGCAGGGCCCAGGCTCCGGCGTGGGCTCGGGGCCAGGCTCCGGCTCGGGCGTCGGCTCGGGACCAGGTTCCGGCTCAGGAGAAGGCTCCTCTCCCACGACGATGTTGATATCGATGCCGTGCGAGGACTCAATGTTCCCGGCGATATCGACCGCGTAGAAGGTAACGGTCGTGATGCCGGAAACGGTGAGAGGCGGAAGGACGACGGCATTGCCCCCGACCGTGCCCCCGCCGACCGTCGCGCCGTTGAGCACATAGGTGATGCTCGCCACGCCGCTGAACTCATCCGTCGCGCGGAGCGTGATGGTGACCTGGCCGTGGTACTCGCCGCTCGCGTCCGGCGCAGGGGAGACATCCGCCACCGTCACCGGAGGCGTCAGATCCAACTCATCGTAGTAGGCAAGCCGCTGGGACTCCGGCTGACCCTTGCTTGCGCCCGAGCCCGCCGTCTCGGGTGCACCACATGCTGACGCCACCAACGCGGCCGCCACCCACCCACCTTTGAACAGACTCTTCACGAAGTTCCTCCTGTATGGCTGCCTCCTCGGGGAGGGAGGAGGCGCCCAACTGGGCGGGAACGACGGTAGGCACCGCACCTCGTACGGGTGAGGGACTCCTTGAAATACATGACAGAGAGAAAAGCAGCGTCCGCCGCTGCTGCCCAGTCGATAACGCCTACAGGGGCGCTGCGGTCACTTTGTCTCTGGAGGTGTGCATGGCGCCATCAGGCGTCTGCGGGAGTGGAGACAGGCGCAGGAATGTGCCTCCGGGCCCGGCCTCCAGCTGCCACTCGCGCAGCTCCCAGAGCTCACCGAACGCCGCCTCGTTCATCCGCAGCTGCGAGAGGGCACTGCCGCCCGCGCCGTTCGGGTCCACGCCTCTCGCGGAGAAACCGCGCGTCAACTCTTCGAGGGCCCGGTTGTACGCCTCGCCCCAGGGCTGCTGCGCGGCATCGAACCACCGCTGGGCCCAGGCCTTGCGGTCATCCGAGGTCCCGAGCGGCGGCAGCCGGAACTCGAAGGCAACGGTCATCCGGCCCGGCTCCCCGGTGGCGGGATCGACGAAGCCGAAGACGAACCGGCCCTCGCCGTTCGAGGAGGCGGAGCTGATGACGTCCATGCGATTCACGATGGCCAGGAGCCGGAATGGCGCGCGGGAGAGGTCCAGCGCTCCCGTGGAGGTACGGGGCCATGCACCGGGACCCGTGCCCAGGAGCACCTCCACGCCTCGCCGGTCCTCGAGCGCAAAGCCATTCAGCGACGAGGTGCGCAGTGAGCGCAGCCAGGCCTCCACGAACTGGGGCGCCCGAGCCTCATCGCCCGCGAGTTGCTCCATGAGCCACCGGAAGCTCCACGGACCGTTGGCTGCATTGGAGGCCCGAGCATCCAGGACGACGGACGCATCGACCACCACCAGCGCGCGGTAGGGATCCACGGACAGCTGAGGGAGCTCGGCCGGCGGCGGCTCCTGCGGCGGCGGCTCCTCGGATGGCTGAGACTGTGGGGAGGAACAACCCACGGCGAACAACACCAACCCCCACACCCACGCCTTGCCCATGCGCGCCCCCGCGAGACCACCCGTGCACAGAGGTGCGGCGTCACCATTCCGGATGCAACAGAGCAAGCAAGCGTTGGCGTCAGCCAACCAACAGCCCGCACGGGTGAGCGAACTGGGACTCGGAGCAAACCGGCCGCTATGCTGCCCGTCCTATGATCTATGGCGTCAAAGAACCCGAGCGCCTCGGAACAGCCCGGCTGCCCGATGGCAGGGGATTGGGATGGGCCCAGTGGGGTCCCGAGGACGGCGTCCCCGTCCTGTTCTTCTCCGGTGCGGCCATGGGGAGGAGCCTGGGCTTTGGTGCGGACATCCTCGGCAAGCAGCGGGTGCGGCTCATCGCGGTGGATCGTCCAGGCCTGGGAGCCTCCGATCCTTTTCCGGAGCGAACGCTGAACGACTGGGTGGCTGACATCCGGCACTTGGCCCAGGCTCTGGCGTTGCCGGGCTTCAGAATCGTGGGCTTCTCCCAAGGAGCGCCCTTCGCGCTGGCGTGCGCGGCAGCCGGTCTCCCGGAGGCCGTGGCGGTGGTGTCGGGGCAGGACGATCTCCATGAGCCCACCCTCTCGCCCCTGCTGCACCCCAATGTCGTGGGACTGCTGGGGACCGTCGCCGCGGATCCGAAGGGGTTCGAGGCCTCGTTCGCCCGAATGGCGACCGTGGACATGATGTGGAACCTGATCACGGGAACGAGCTCCAGCGTCGACCGTGCCGTGTACACCGCACCCGCCTTCGAGGCCGCCCTCAGACGGGCACTCGGGGAAGGCTTCTCCCAGGGATCCACGGGATACGCTCGGGACCTCACCCTGGCCTTCGGCCGCTGGCCGTTCGAGCTCTCCCGCATCCAGGTTCCCGTCGACCTCTGGTACGGCGAGCACGACACCAGCACCGTGCACTCGCCCGACCATGCGGCGCTGCTGTCCCGCCGCATCCCCACCGCGCGCAGGCATCTGCTCCCCGATGCCGGAGGCTCCCTGCTGTGGACCCATGCCGAGGAGATCCTTCAAGCGCTGCTGTCGGCAGGACGACGCTGACCCCCGCTTCGGCACCGAGGATCGCTGACCTGAGTCCTCGGTTTTTGGGTTAAAGCTGCGCGCCGTGCCCGCTCCCCGACACGTCGCCACCTCACAGGTATTTCAAGCCCGGCTGGCCGAGGCCCTGGGTGTCACGCGTGTGGCCCGGATCACGGGACTGGACCGCACGGGGGTGGAAGTGGCTTGCGCCGTGCGCCCGGGCGGGCACGTGCTCCAGGTCTGCAACGGCAAGGGGCTCACCTTTGAGAGCGCCGCGCTGGGGGCACTCTTCGAGACGGCGGAGCTGTGGTCGGCGGAGCACGTCCCCTCCGGACAGCTGACCTGGAGCACTCGGGCCGAGCTGGAGGCCCGTGACGGAGACGCCTGGAGCGCCAACGCCCTGGGCTCTGCAGGGAGGGGGGTGGATCCCCGGCTGTGGGCGGACTCGGTGCGCTGTGCCTGGCGACAAGCCGAGGAGCTGCACACGGGACGTCCCGTGTGGGTCCCAGCCCAGGGCGTATATTGCCCGCCCGCGGCCGAGGGAGAGCTGGGCCCCATCAGCGTGGCCTGGACGAGCAACGGCTCCGGGGCACACCCCGATGCGAGGCGCGCACTGCTCCACGCCCTGCTGGAAGCGACGGAGCGGGATCAGCTCGCCCGTACCCTGCCGGGTGGCTGGACGGAGGAGGCGGTCCTGCGACGCATGCTGAGCCCCAGCGGACTCGATCGCGGGGCGCCCCAGACCGCGGCGCTGGCGCGAACACTGTGGGAGCGGGGGTTCGGTGTGTACCTCTTCGATGTCACGCCTCCTTCACGAAACACGGGAGCGGTGGGCTTGCCCGTGGCCGCGGCGGTGCTGGTGGACCAGCAACAAGGGCCCGTGCCACTCACCGCGGGGTACGCCTGCGCACTCGGGAGAGACGACGCGCTGCTGCGAGCCTTGCTGGAAGCGGCCCAATCCCGGCTCACGGACATTCACGGCGCGCGGGAGGATGTCGCCGCGGCGGACCACAGCGCCGCACGGGACTTTGCGACGGTCTGCGCATCGGTGCGCCCCAAGCGCCAGCCCCAGGACATGCCAGACTTCTCTCGAGACAGTGCATCCCCCGAGCGAGGGGTGCGCCGCGTGCTGAACCAGCTCCGGCGAGCGGGCTTTACGCGGGCTGCCGCCGTCTCGCTCGAAGCACCTCTCCCGGGCCTGCATGTCCAACGCGTGGTGGTGCCGGGCATGGGCATCTCGGAGCTCCTATGAAACGCCGTCCCGAGGATCTCGTCGTCTTCCTGGGTCCGTCGCTGCCCGCGGACGAGGCGCACCGGCTGGCCTCCTGCCGCGTGCTGCCACCGGCTCGCCAGGGAGATGTGTGGCGGGCGCTCGCGCTGCGGCCCCGGGCCATCGCGCTGGTGGATGGACTGTTCGAGGCGCAGCCCTCCGTGTGGCACCACGAGCTGCTCGCCGCGATGGATGCAGGTGTGGCCGTCTTCGGCGGTGCGAGCATGGGAGCGCTGCGCGCTGCGGAGCTGTCCGCTCACGGCATGGTGGGCGTGGGACAGATCTTCGAGTGGTACCGGGACGGAGTGCTGGTGGATGACTCGGAGGTGGCGCTGCTGCACGTGGATGCGGAGTTTGGGTATCAGCCGCTCACCGTGCCGCTGGTCAATGTCCGTCACGTGGCTGCCCAGGCGCGAGCGGCGCGAGTCCTCAAGCCGAAGCAAGCCCAGGCACTGGTGACGGCGGCAGCGGGAATCTTCTACCAAGAGCGCAGCTGGCCTCGGCTCCTGGAGGCCGTGACTCCCAAGTGGACCGCGGCGGCACGAGCCGGTTGGGAAGGATGGTTCTCGCGAGGCGTGGAGGACCTCAAGCGCTTGGATGCGCAGGCCTGCATCCGTGCGGCGGCGGCATTCCTGGGGTCGGGAGCGCCTGTGCACCCGCCGCGAGGTGCCTCCCGGCCATCGCCCTCCTCGCTCGTGAGGCGCCGGAGGCTGGCCGATGACGTGTCTGTCATCTCAGGCCAAGCAGTGCCTTCTTCCCAGGTGTTGGCCGCGCTGGAGCGGGCGCCGGACAGCGTAGAGCTGGCCGAGGCGGGGCTGCGCCGGGCCTTACTGGCGGGATGGGCTCGCTCGATGGGGCTGGTTCCTACCGAGGAGGAGATACAGGGCGCGGAGGCAGAGTGGTGGCGGCGCCACCCGATCCGGCCTGCGGCGAGGGAAGCCTTCCTGGTGGCGTGCGGGCTGGACGGACCGGGCCTGCGGCGGCTGTGCGAGGAGCGCGCGCTGGAGCGGCTCGCGCTGTCCCACGCGCAGCGCCTGTTGCCGGATGGGCCCTCGTGGCAGGAGGCGCTGGCCTCCGAGGCCCGCCTCCAGGGCCGCTGGGTGGAGGAAGCACGCACCGTCGCGGGCTCAGCCATCCCCCGACCCGTGCGGTAATCCGGCTTAGGAGCTATCGCCGCGCCGCGTCATCACGCGGGCCACCGGGATTTGTTTGATGGACCGGGCGCAAAGCAGTACGCCTCGCGCTGCAAGCGCTTTCTCACCCGCCCGGCACGCAGCTGGCGTGTGCCGTGGCCCCTTCCCCCCGGAGTCGCTCCATGAAGAAGCTGCTCGCAGTCCCCACAGCCCTGATGGGTTTGGGCATGTTGCTCGGTTCAGGAAGTGCCCTGGCCGCCACCACGCTGACCATTGGCACCGTCAACAACGGCGACATGGTCCGCATGCAAGCGCTGTCAAAAACCTATTCCGAGCAGCACCCCGATGTGGAGCTGCGCTGGGTGGTGCTCGATGAGAACACGCTGCGCCAGCGGCTCACCACGGACATCTCCACCGGCGGTGGACAGTTCGACGTCGTCACCATCGGGGCCTACGAGGCGCCCATGTGGGGGCGCAAGAGCTGGCTCATGCCGCTCGAGAAGTTCTCGCCCACGTATGAGGTGGACGACCTCATGCCCAACGTGCGCCGGCAGCTCACCGTGGACAACAAGCTCTACGCGCTGCCCTTCTACTCCGAGGGCTCCATCACCTTCTACCGCACGGATCTCTTCGCGGCGAAGGGGCTGAAGATGCCCGAGGAGCCCACGTGGACGCAGATCCGCGGCTTCGCGGAGAAGCTGCATGACCCGTCCAAGAACGTGTACGGCATCTGCCTGCGCGGCAAGGCGGGCTGGGGCGAGAACATGGCGCTGCTCACCACCATGGTGAACGCCTTCGGCGGCCGCTGGTTCGACGAGAAGTGGGAGCCCCAGCTCACCTCGCCCGAGTGGAGCCAGACGGTGAACTTCTACGTGGACCTGCTGAGCAAGTTCGGCCCGCCGGGCCCGAGCAGCAACGGCTTCAACGAGAACCTCACGCTGTTCAACGCGGGCAAGTGCGCCATGTGGGTGGACGCCAGCGTGGCGGGCGCCTTCATCACCGACAAGACCCAGAGCCAGGTGCCGGACAAGGTGGGCTTCGTCAAGGCGCCGCGCGAGGTGACGCCCAAGGGTAGCTCCTGGCTGTGGACGTGGGCGCTCGCGGTGCCCTCCAGCTCCAAGCAGCAGCAGGCCGCCTTCGACTTCATCCAGTGGGCCACGTCCAAGGAGTACAGCACGCTGGTGGCCAAGAAGTACGGCATCTCCGCCATGCCCCCCGGCACGCGCCTGTCCACGTACGCCAACGCCGAGTACATGAAGAGCACGCCCTTCGCGAAGGTCACCCAGGAGGCCATCCAGACGGCCAACCCGGACTCGCCCACGCTCAAGCCCGTGCCGTACACCGGCCTGCAGTTCGTCACCATCCCCGAGTTCCAGGCCATCGGCACGCTCGTGGGCAAGAGCCTCTCCGGCGTGCTGGCGGGCACCTCCAAGGCGGACGCGGAGCTCAAGTCCCTCAACGAGCAGGTGCAGCGCACCATGAAGCGCGCGGGCTACCCCAAGAAGTAGCGCCGTCCCCACTCCGTCTCTCTTGCCGTCCCAGGAGCCCTCGAGATGAGTGAAGCCGCTCGCGAATCCCGGCGTGCCGGACGCCTCACGGCGTCGCCAGCCATCTTCCTGCTGTTCGTGTGGATGATCGTCCCGCTGGCGATGACGGTGTACTTCTCGACGCAGAACTACCTGCTGCTCGACCCGGACACCCGGGGCTTCGCGGGCCTGGAGAACTACACCTACTTCCTGTCCTCCTCGAGCTTCCTGAACAGCCTGCTCGTCACGCTGATGCTGGTGGGCAGCGTCCTGGCCCTCACCGTGGGGCTGGGCGTGCTCATCAGCGTGCTGGTGGACACGAAGTTCCCGGGCCAGGGCGTGGTGCGCATGCTGCTCATCTCACCGTTCTTCATCATGCCCACGGTGAGCGCGCTCATCTGGAAGAACCTGTTGATGAACCCGGTGTCCGGCCTGTTCGCGTGGATGTTCCAGCTGGTGGGGCTCACCCCCATCAACTGGTTCTCCGACTGGCCGCTGCTCTCCGTCATCATCATCGTCACCTGGGAGTGGCTGCCGTTCGCCATCCTCATCTTCGTCACGTCCCTGCAGTCCATGGACCAGGAGCAGAAGGAGGCGGCGCAGATGGACGGCGCCACGCCGCTGTCCATCTTCCGCTACCTCACGCTGCCGCACCTGGCGCGGCCCATCGCCGTGGTGGTGATGGTGGAGGCCATCTTCCTGCTCAACATCTTCGCGGAGATCTTCACCACCACCAGCGGCGGGCCGGGGGATTCGACGACCAACCTGCCCTACCTCGTCTTCACCCAGGCCCTGCTCGAGTTCGACGTGGGCACGGCGTCCGCGGGCGGCCTCGTGGCGGTGGTGCTCGCCAACGTGGTCGCCGCCCTCCTGCTGCGCGTGTTTGGCAAATCCCTCACCCAGGCCTAGGAACCGCACCCCATGCCCGACCTGAAGAAACGCCGGCGCACCGCCGAGACGGTGCGAGCGATTGGCGCCTGGCTCGTCGCTCTCATCATCTTCTTCCCCATCTTCTGGATGGTGGTCACCAGCTTCAAGACGGAGCTGGGCGCGTTCTCCATGCCGCCCGAGTTCCTCTTCATGCCCACGCTGGAGAACTACCAGGAGATCATGGAGCGCAACGACTACCTGCACTTCGCCTGGAACTCGCTGCTCACCAGTGGCGGCGCCACGCTGGTGGGAATGCTGGTGGCCGTGCCCGCGGCGTACTCCTTCGCCTTCCACCCCACGCGGCGCACCCAGGGCCTCCTCATGTGGATGCTGTCCACCAAGATGCTGCCCGCGGTGGGCGTGCTGGTGCCCATCTACCTGCTGGCGCGCTTCACGGGCCTGCTCGACTCGCGCATCCTGCTCATCGTCATCTTCGCGCTCGCCAACCTGCCCATCATGGTGTGGATGATCTACACCTACTTCCGGGACGTGCCGCGCGACATCCTCGAGGCGGCGCGCATGGACGGGGCCACGCTCTTCCAGGAGATGTCCCGGGTGCTGCTGCCGGTGAGCCGTGGAGGCCTGGCATCCACGGCGCTGCTGTCACTCATCCTCAACTGGAACGAGGCCTTCTGGTCGCTCAACCTCACCACCACCCAGGCCGCGCCGCTCAGCGCCCTGGTGGCGTCGTTCTCCAGCCCGGAGGGCTTGTTCTGGGCCAAGCTCTCCGCCATCTCCACGCTCGCGTGCGCGCCCATCGTCATCCTGGGCTGGGCCTCTCAGAAGCAGCTCGTCCGCGGTCTGACCTTCGGCGCCGTCAAGTAACGGAACACGTCCATGGCACAACTCGAAATCAAGTCCCTGACGAAGTCCTTCGGTGAGACCCACGTCATCAAGGGCGTGGACCTGCGCGTGGAGGACCGCGACTTCTGCGTGTTCCTGGGCCCCTCGGGCTGCGGCAAGTCCACGCTCCTGCGCCTCATCGCCGGCCTGGAGGAGGCCTCCTCGGGCGAAATCCTGATGGATGGCAAGCCCATCACGGACCTGCCTCCCGCCAAGCGCAACCTGGCCATGGTGTTCCAGTCCTACGCGCTCTACCCGCACATGAACATCCGCGAGAACATGTCGTTCTCGATGAAGCTGGCCAAGGCGGACCCCCAGCTCATCAACGAGAAGGTGGAGCGGGCCGCGCGCATCCTCGGGCTCGAGCCCTACCTGGATCGCAAGCCGAGCGCGCTGTCGGGCGGCCAGCGTCAGCGCGTCGCCATCGGGCGCGCCATCGTCCGCGAGCCGCGCATCTTCCTGTTCGACGAGCCCCTGTCCAACCTGGACGCGGCGCTGCGCGTGCAGATGCGCCTGGAGCTCGCCCGGCTGCACCAGGACCTCAAGGCGACGATGATCTACGTCACCCACGATCAGGTGGAGGCGATGACGCTCGCCAACAAGGTCGTCATCTTCAGCGCGGGCAACATCGAGCAGGCCGGCTCGCCGCAAGAGCTCTACCGCCGCCCTGCCAATCGCTTCGTGGCGGGCTTTCTCGGCATGCCGCAGATGGCCTTCCTGGAGGGCACCCGCACGGACGGCTCGCTCACGCTGGCCAACGGCAGCCGCCTGGCGCTGCCTCAGGGCCTCCCCACGGTCGCCGAGGGCACCCGCCTCACCGTGGGCGTGCGGCCCGAACACCTCGCGCTGGGTCCGGCAGGCCAGGGCACAGTGGAAGGCCGCGTGGACATGATCGAGCGGCTGGGCAGCGACGCCTACGCCTACCTCTCCGTGCCGCAGCTGGGACGGCTCACCGTGCGCTGTCCGGGCGATGTGGGGCCCATCGAGGGCACGACCGCTTCGGCCGAGCTGCGGCCCGAGCGCCTCCACGTCTTCGACGCCAACGGCGTCGCCATCCACCACCCTACCTTCAACTGAGGACTCCGCTGCTCCATGCACACCCTTGATCAGGCGCACCTCTCGAGCCTGCCCTCCACCGTCATCCGCTCCGGCTATGACCGGAGCAAGGTGCGCGCCGGCATCGCCCACATCGGCGTGGGAGGCTTCCATCGTGCGCACGAGGCCATCTACACCGACCGCGCCCTCGCGCGGCCCGGCCAGGAGGGTTGGGGCATCTGCGGCATCAACCTGCTGCCCCAGGACGCCGCCATGGCCGCGGCCATGAAGAAGCAGAACGGCCTGTACACCGTGAGCGAGATGGCGCCGGACGGCTCGCACGTGTCGCGCGTCGTCGAGTGCATGGTGGAGTACCTCTACGCGCCGGAGAACCCGGCAGCGGTGCTCGACAAGCTCAGCCACCCGGACATCCGCATCGTGTCGCTGACCATCACCGAGGGCGGCTACCTGCTCGATGAGCACGGCGCCTTCAACCTGAAGCACCCCACCGTCGCGCACGACCTTCAGCATCCCAGCTCGCCCCAGGGCGCGTTCGGCTACCTCGTGGAGGCGCTGGCCCGGCGCCGCAAGGCGGGCATCAAGCCCTTCACGGTGCTGTCCTGCGACAACCTGCGCCACAACGGCGACCAGGCCCGGCGCGCGCTGGTGTCGTTCGCCAAGGCGCGTGACCCCGAGCTCGCCGCGTGGATCGAGCGCGAGGTGGCCTTCCCCAACGGCATGGTGGACCGCATCACTCCCGCCACGGACGACGCCGCCCGGAAGAAGCTGCGCGAGCTGACCCAGGTGGACGACAGCGCCCCGGTCATCTGCGAGGACTTCATCCAGTGGGTGCTCGAGGACCACTTCCCGAACGGCCGCCCCGCGTGGGACGCCGTGGGCGTCATGTTCACGCAGGACGTGTCGCCCTACGAGGAGGCGAAGATCCGCCTGCTCAACGCGACGCACACCATGCTCTCCTACCCCGCGTTCCTCTCGGGGCTGCGCAGGGTGGACGACGCGCTGCACGACAAGCTCTTCTTCAGCTACCTGCGCGGCTTCCTGGACCATGACGCGGGCGTGTGGCTCAAGTCCCTGCCCGGCCTGGAGATCCCCGCATATAAGGACAAGCTGCTCGAGCGCTTTGGCAACCGCGCCGTGAGCGATCAGCTCGCGCGCCTGTGCAGCGACGGAGGCTCGAAGATCCCTGGCTTCCTGCTGCCCACCGTGCACGCCATTCTCGACGGCGGCCGCCCCTACCACCGCGTCGCGTTCCTCCTCGCCGCCTATGACCGCTACCTCCAGGGCAAGGACGAGAAAGGCGAGGCGTACCCCATCCACGAGCCCAACGCGCGCACCCAGCTCGAGCCGGTGATGAAGAGCACCTCGCCCATGACGCTCCTGTCGCTCAAGGAAGTGGTTGGCTCGAAGCTTCCGGCGCACCCGGGTTTCGTGGAGCTGTACCTGAAGCTGCGCAAGCAGCTGGACGAGCAAGGCGTGGTGGCCACGCTCCAGTCGCTCGATCCGGCACGCGAGTCCCCGCCCATAGCCCAGGCCTGAGGAGACGGCACGCCCATGACACGCCTCATCGCCTTCGGAGAAGCCCTGGTCGACATGCTGTCCAGCCGCCTGGGCTCTTCCACCGCGCAGGAGACCTTCACCCCCTACGCGGGAGGGGCTCCGGCCAACGTGGCCGTGGCCTGCGCACGCCTGGGCGTGCCGAGCCAGTTCATCGGCATGCTGGGGCGCGACCGCTTCGGGGACTTCATCCTCGAGGAGCTGGCCTCGCACGGCGTGGACGTGCGCCACGTGGCGCGCACCCTGGAAGCGAAGACGGCCCTGGCCTTCGTGTCCCGGGATGCCTCGGGTGAGCGCCGCTTCGACTTCTACCGGCCCCCCTCCGCGGACCTGCTCTACCGTCCCGAGCACCTGCCCGAGGGACTGTTCGACGGCAGCTCCATCCTCCACCTGTGCTCGAACACGCTGACGGAGGAGGCCATCACCGCTACGACCATCACGGTGGCCGACAAGGCGGCGGCCGCGGGCGCACTCGTCAGCGTGGATGCCAACCTGCGCGCCAACCTGTGGCCGGACCATCTCGTGGACCGGGTCCGAGTCAACTCCCTGCTCGACCGCGCACAGCTCATCAAGTTGTCGCGCGAAGAGCTGGAGCTGCTGCGCGGAGCGGAGTCAGAGGAGCGCTACCTCCAGGCGCGGCTGGCGGCCGGGGCCGTCTTGGTGGTCATCACCGATGGCGGTGAGCCAGTGACGGCGGTGACGGCGCGCACACGCCTGCGGGTGAAGCCCCCCTCGGTCCAGGTCGTCGACACCACGGCGGCGGGAGATGCCTTCATCGGCGGTCTCATCTCCGCCCTGGTGGACGCGAAAGTGTCGCGTGGCACCCTCGCCTCCTGGGCCCAGGAAGAGGGGCGTCTGCGCGAGGCGCTGGAGTTCGCCACGCGCTGTGGCGCCTTCACGGTGACCCGGCCGGGCTCCTATGCTGCCCTGCCCAAGCGCGAGGACCTGTCGAGCCTGCGCGGCTGATCGGAGAGCCCCTTGGACCCCATCCTGAGCCGTGTAGTCGAAGCCCTCCAACCCCTTCCAGGCGTGTCCGCACTCGTGCTCGGAGGCTCGCGAGCGCGAGGAACCGCGGGCCCCCTGTCCGACTACGACGTCGGAATCTACTACGAGCCGGACGCGCCCTTCGACGTCGAGGCACTGCGCTCGGCCATCGTCCCGGTGGTCGATGATCCCTCCGAGACGGTGACGCAGTTTGGAGAGTGGGGGCCCTGGATCAACGGTGGCGGCTGGCTCCACATTGGCGGCACCAAGGTGGATCTGATCTACCGGGACTTGGGCCGTGTGCGCGACGTCATCGCCGAGGCACGGCAGGGCCGCTTCTCGATGAACTACCAGACGGGACACCCCCACGGCTTCTGCTCGGCCATCTGGATGGGAGAGGTCGCCACGTGCCAGCCGCTCTTCGATCCGCTCGGCCGCATCGCCGAGCTGAAGGGCCAGACGTGGCCCTATCCAGAGGCGCTGAAGAAGGAGCTCATCTTCCGCTTCGGCTGGGAGGTGGACTTCGCCATCAGCAATGCCGAGCTCGCGGCCCGGCGCGGCGAGCGCACGCACATCGCGGGGTGCGCCTACCGGGCGCTGAGCTGCCTGGCCCAGGTGCTGTTTGCATTGAACGGCCGCTACTTGATCAACGAGAAGGGCGCTGTCACCGAGGCCGCAACCTACCCCATCACCATCGCGGGCCTGGCCGAGGCGCAGCTCGGACTGTGGAAGGACATCGGTGACGGGGACCACGAGGGCGCGCTGCGCCGCCTGCGCGGCCTGTCCGGAAGCCTGCGCGCCCTCCTCGCGTGAGCCCCGTCACGGGGCTACTCGGGCGCGCCTTGCTCGATCCACGTGTGTCGGTGGGCGCACGGCGCCTTGACCCCTCCACTTGAGGCGCACTGTACAGGCGTAGGCGATGGTAGCGTACCCATCCAGGAGGTCACGCACCCTTGCCACAACCTGGTAGATTGGCCCTTGCGCTCCTGGTCCTCTGGGGCACCGCCGCGCGAGGCGAGGCGGACTTGCGTCGGGCGAAGCGAGAACGGACGGTCACGGTCACCGGCACTCCTGCCGGGCCCCTGCCCGAGATCCGCGTCTCGCCCGACACGCTGACGCTGCTGTGGTTCCCCGCGCAGATCCTCAAGAAGACGATCACGGTCGATCCGTCGCGGATTCGGATTCGGGATGCCGGTGAAAGCTCGATCATCGTCCAAGCCGTGGACGATTACCGGGCCGACGAGCGCCAGGAGCTCGAGGTGTTCTTCGCGGATGGGAAGGCGCCCGCTCGGGCCGCGTTCGTGCTCGTCATGGACGCGGCCGAAGTGGACACGCGGATCGACGTGAAGCGGCCCGAGTTGCCGAAGGCAGTCTGTCCGGTCGAAGAGCAGCGCGCAGCCCCCCTGCCCGAAGACTTCGTGCGGATGGGTTACGTGGATGCGCGCGGTGTGCAGACCCGGGGCATCGACCGCGTGGCGGACAATGGGCACGGACTCTCCGCGTATCCGGGCGTGTCGTATCGCGGTAACGGTTGGGTGCTCTTTAACATCGGTATACGCAACGGGGCCGGGCTCCCGCCCTTCTCGCCGCGCAGTGCGACGTTGACAGGCAAGGGGGGAGTCGCGCTGCGTGTGCTTCGCGTGACGGCTGCAAGGGACACGATCGCACCCGGGGAATCCGTTGGTGTGCTTGTGGTGGCAGACGAGCCGCCCGCGAGTGCCGGCGTGGTCTTCGCCCTGGAAGTACTCGGCGACACCGGCCGGAGCCTTGTGATTCCGAGTGTGACACTCCCGGCCGCCGTAGCGGAGGGCAAGCGATGACCACCCTTCTCCGGCTGCCTTCTGGCGCCATGATTGACGGTTGGCACGTCTTGAGGGAACTCGGCGACGGTGGCTCCGCGGTCGTCTACCTGGTGCAGAAGGATGAGCAGCTCCGAGCGCTCAAGGTGGCACGGCACCGCGATGCCAGCGGCGACGCCATGCAGACGCATGTGAGGGCGATGCGTGAATTGACGGTCCTGCTGCTGTTGATGGAACAGGGCCACCCAAACATCATCCAGCCGCTCGGGTATGGCTACGCCGAAGCGGGCAATATGTATATTGCGCTGGAGTACGTCGATGGCTGGACGCTGGGCGAGTGGCAGGAAAAGAAGCACCCCACGCTGCAGGAGATCCTGCGCGTCTTCGCGAAGCTTGCCTCCGCCCTGAAGTACATGCACAGCAAGGGCATCCTTCACCGGGACCTGAAGCTGTCCAACGTGCTGATCCGAAAGAGCGACGGCGAGCCGGTCATCATCGACTTCAGCTGCGCGACCCACACGCAAGCGGCGGACTTGACCGAGAGCGGCCTGCCCCCTGGAACGGATCGGTTCCGCGCGCCCGAGCAGTTCAAGTTCCTGCGCGAGCACAGAGACGAGCACCGGGCGCGGTACGCCTTCCAGGTGGCCGACGAGCTCTTCGCCGTTGGCGCGATGCTCTACGAGCTGCTGACGGATCCGCGGCCGACAGAGGCACGCCCGCGGGAGACGCTGAACAGCCCCTTCGGCCCGCCTTCACCCGCGCGAGGTCTGAACGCTCGCGTTCCCGAAGCGCTCGGCGACCTCGTGGACGACCTGCTGTCACGCGATCCCGCCAAGCGCCCGGTGGATACCGATGCCCTTCACCGCGAGCTGGTGGAGCTCGCGGCACACCCGGGAGCGGAGTACCGGGTGCCCGCACATCCCCCCTCGGAGCAGCGCAGACCCGAGCCGGTCGGCGAGCCGGTCGAGCGGAACCCGGGCCGCTGGGGCCGTCTGCGTGCGTTCCGCCAAAGGGCGGTTGCCGGCGCTCGCCGCTCGGGGAAGGTGCTCGCGGCCGGCACGGTCACTGCCGTCATGCTCGGCGCTCTCGTCACGCTCTGGATGCGTTCCGGTGTGCCGACGCTCTCAAGTGCCGCCCCGCCCGCGCCGCCCCAGACGGCTGCCCCTGATATGTCACCTGCCCCCGAGCCCATGCCCGGGAGAGAGACGGCATACGTCCCCCAAGAGGAGGAAGGTTCACCCGTGAAGACCCAGCCCCCCGAAGATCCGAAGCAAGCACGCCGCCAGAAGACCTCCCCCGGCTCGGACCTGCGCAAAGCCCTAACGGTCGGATGTGCCATCGCGGCCGGATGCACCGGAGCCCAGGTCCGGCCTGATCCGTTCACCTGCCCAGAGGGCGCGGTCGCAACGCGAAAGCAGCTGGGTTGGCGAGAGTCAGAGCAGTTTTTCCTGATGATGGATGACCGATACGGTGAGGACGATGACGTTTGGCATCGCGTGGGCGACACGGTGGTCGGCGTTGTTCCGAAAGGGGTGACCGGCAGGCAGCGCGAGGTCGCGCCCCCAGGGACGCGGTTTTTCGGCGGGAAGGTCTACGTCGTGCCCGAGAAGACCCTCACCGGCAAGCCGGGCTCCATCATCGTGAAATATGACCGAGTGAAGTTGCCGCAACAGGAAGAGCTTCCCGCCTGTTTCATCGTCGAGATGAGCTCCGAGGAACTGAAGGACGGTGCCGCGAGAACAGGCAACAGCACCGCCGGCAGGCCTGTGGATTACTGGCCCTGAACAGCGCCCGACTCGGTGAGACGCGTTCCAACTTGGTGGGGCGTTCCCACCAGCCTCATCTCGCTGGGTTCCGGGGACCCGAGGCTCCGCCTATTCGGGCGCGCCTTGCTCGATCCACGTGGAGATGAGATCGATCTCCTCATCGGGAATGGGAGGGAAGCCCAGGGGCATGCCCATCACCGCCGAGCCGTAGTGCCCGTCCAGCTCAACGTGGCGGGCCAGGAGGCTGGCAATCAGCCGAGGCGTCCCATCCTCCAGCCGATCCGGGAACCCTCGGAACTGGCCATCGCGCTTGACGCCCCGGAGGATGCCCTCCCGCGTGGCGAGATCGAGCGAGACGCCGCTGTAGCCAAACCCACCGGTGTTGCCTGGCCCTTGGTCACCCGGCCGGTTCCTGTCGGAGTGACAGTGAAAGCACAGGTGGCGCGAGAGCTTCTCCGCGACCTCGGGGTAGTGCACCTCGCGCCCGAGCAGGCGGGGCTTGTACGCGGGACGCGGCACGGCCCCCGTCTCGGGCAGCGGCTCGCTCAGGAAGGTCACCAGATCTTCGACCTGCTGAGGCGTGAACGAAAAGGAAGGCATCTCGGTATCGGGGAGGATCCGCTGAGGCTCCACCAGCCAGCTCCGCAGCTGCGAGAGCGACATGCGGCTGCGCACATACTTCAGGTCCGGAGCGCGCCTCCGAGCCGAAGGACTCAGGAACTCCGGCGAGCCATAGCGCAGGGACGCAAGCGGAGAGTCCCCGCGGTAGTGACAGGTGGCGCACTGGCTCTTCTCGTAGAGCGCTCGCCCGGCCGCCGCATTCCCTCGCGGAGGCTCCCCTGACTCCTCCTCGGTCACCGCGAGGAAGTCGGCGATGAGTTCGGCCTCCCGTGGACTCATCTTCAGCTTGGGCATCGTGGCCCCGTACAGGGGCCTCACCGCGTGCGGCGCCTGAAGCCAGCCAATGAGCCAACTGCGCTTGACCCGCTGGCCGAGCGAGCCAAGATCCGGGGTCCTCACCAGGTGCGTGAGGTGCTGCTTCCACTTCTCGACGTGCGCCTCCTGATACCAGAGGTCGAGCCGCCCGGCGGTAATGGCCTGGTGACACGTCACACAGTTCTCAGCCAAGGGCGCCGACACGGGCTCGAGGCCGGGCACCGCGTGGCACCGGTTGCACTGGAAGTGCTCCACGGCGTCCCGAGGCGTCTCGATCGTGTGCTTCGTGGGAGCCAGGACTCGCGTGGGCAGGCGCAGGGCCAGCACATCAGCGTCACGGGCCACGACATAGCCGCTCCCCACTGTCCCCAGCAGGAACGCGGTGCCAACCACGTAGGCAAGCGAGAGGGTGCGCGAGGCCACGGCGGGGCTCCAGGCAGCGACTCAGTACTGGCTGTGCCCGAAGAGGAGGTACGACGTGGCTCCGCAGAGCTTGGGGAGGAGGATCGACTCACGCACCATGTCCACCCCTACCGCCAGCAAGACCGAGGAGACCACCAGGGTTACGAGGGTGACAAGCCTGTCTCCGCTAAACAACCACCGGCTCAGCCGCTGGAAGAGCACGGAGTGCAGAACGAAGACCACGGCGGGACTGCCCATCATCAGCAGCAGGAATCTGCGGTCGAACAGGCACGTGGACATTTTGATCTCGCCGAAGTTGAGGAGCGGCCCACCGGCCGACACCACACCCATCACCAGGACGAGGCAAGCGCCCACGAGAAGGAAGAAGGCCTTGCGGAACCGAGAGGGCGCAGGCTGTCCCTCGACGGCGGGGGCTCTCACATTCGCGATGACGACTTGATTCAAGAACACCGCCCCCACGGTCCAGACGATCAAGTCAGTCCAGACGGTGTGGGCGGTGAAGATGGAGCTGGCGTCCATCGAGTTGATGCACGCGAGCGCCCGCAGCGGCCAGAGGACCGCAGCGAAGAGCACGGTGGGGACGAGAGCGCGGGGAAGCATTCTCCCAGTGTAGCAGCCACCCATTCCCCGCGTGAATCACCCCACCTCTCAGCTCAGTACAAGAGCACCTTGCCTGCTCGGAAGAAGCACGCCCGCGTCTCGCCTGCCCCGTCCACTGCGGCATCAATCTCCCCACTGTCCACCGCCCCCAGGTTCTCCGTGCGAGACCAATAGTTGTCCGTGCCTGGCCGAGCCACCTCCAGCTCGCCGCCGTGGGTGAAGGCCAGCCGGGGAGCGCCCCCCGAGTCCACGGCAACGGAGAACTGCGACAGCGAGAAGCCCTCCACCGCAGACAGGGTCACCGTGCTGGCGCTCACGGGATTGGCGAGCACCACCCGGTGCAGCCCATTTGCGCTCAGGACCAGCGGCCCCGCGGGTGCCCAGGTCGTGGAGATCCTCGTGCCGGTCAGGTTCGCCGGCAGCGCCAGCGCCTGCGCCGCGCTCCCGCTCTTCCAGGCTCCCAACAGGTTGGCGCCATAAGGGATGAAGAGCGTCCCCGTGGGGCTGAACGTGGCCTCGCCCAGAGGCGGCTGGCCCGCGTTGGTCCCGAGCGGGAAGGACACCACCTCCCCCGTCCACGCCGCCGTGCCCGTCCGGAAGGCCACCGCCGTGCGCCACACCGTCCCCACCGACGGCACGCTGCCGTACCAGCCATAGACGATGGTGGGCCGCTGGCCACTCGAAGGATCCAGGGAAATGGAGAGCTGCGCGCCCGGCTGAGACGGCACCGTGGCGGAGTCCACGCGCTCGCGGATCCACACACCACTGGAGTTGGAGCGGGTGGCGTACCAGACCCCTCGGCCCGCGAGGGAGTACGCCAGGTGCGGCGTCCCATCCGCCGCGACGGCCATCGCCAGGGACGACTCGACCAGGCCGCCCGTGTTGAACCCCATGCCATCCACCTGCACCATGGCCCACGTGGTGCCCGTGAGCGTGCCGTACCACAGCGAGGGGTGTATCCCTCCGCGGAAGGCCAGATGCGCCACCGCGCCGCGCATCTCCAGTTGGCACGCGGAACCGAAGGACTCGACGCCCTCGGCCACCACCTCTGGGACTCGGACGTAGGGCGTCACGGTGACGGTGCGTGTCGCCGTGGACTGCAGCCCATCATTGTCCGTCACCCCCAGCGTCACGGTGTACGTGCCCGGGGTGAGGTAGGTGTGCGAGGCCTGCGCGGCCGTGCCGCTCACGGGCGCAGTCGCGTCCCCGAAGTCGAAGCGGTAGCTCGTGATGGTGCCATCCGGATCGCTGGAGGTAGCGCCGTCGAAGGTGACCGGGCGAAGCGCCTCGGCCTGAGCAGGTCCCGTGAGCCGGGCCACGGGCGGCAGCCTCACGGGCGCTGGGTCCATGATGATCTGGAGGGTGGCGCTGGCCGCCCGGCCACCGGAGTCCAGGGCCGTCAGGGAGATCTGGTGCGTGCCCTCGACCAGCGAGGCCACATCGAGCGAGGTGCCCTGCCCCAGCGTGCCCCCCAGGTTGGACTGCCAGGTCAGGCGGTTGCCCGTGAGCACCCCATCCTCGGGATCCTGCGCCGCCCCGCGCAAAGCCACCGTGCTCCCCACGGTGAAGTGGGAGCCCGTGGCGGGCGAGGTGATCTGCACGGTGGGCGCGCTGTTGCTGGGGAGCACCTCGACGCGGATGCGCGCGGCGCTCTCGGCACCCGAGCTGTCCCGGGCGGTGAGGAGCAGCTCGTGCGAGCCCGCTGCCAGCCCCGGCACCGTGAGCGGGCTGCCGGTCCCCAGAGCTCCGGCGATGCTGGAGGACCAGCGCAGAGCCGCGCCCGTCAAGGGGCCGTCCTCCGCATCCGTGGCCGTGCCCTCGAGGGTGAGGGGCGTGCCCTCGAAGAGCGTGAAGCCATTGGTGGGCCGGGTGATGGTGACGGTGGGCGCCGTCTGCCCCGGGGCAGTGACGGTCACCAGCACCGAGGCGCTCGCCGCCGCGCCCAGCGAGTCCGTGGCGGTGAGCGTCAACGTGTGCGTGCCGGCCGAGAGCGTCACACTCCGCTGGCGGCCCGCTCCCAGGCTCCCGTCCCGGCTGGAGCTCCATGCGAGCGCGCTGTCCCCCAGCACGCCGTCCTCCGCATCCGTCGCGCTGCCCTGCAACGTGACAGTCTGGGTCGTGAGCAGCTGCGCGCCATCGGAGGGCTGCGAGAGGGTCACCACGGGCTGCTGATTCGTCCCCGGAGGGACGACGTTCACCGTGACGCTCGCGTAGCCTGCCTTGCCCGCGGGATCCACGGCCGTCAGCAGCAAGCGGTGGGTCCCCCGGGCCGCGCCCGTCCAGGAGAGCTGCGTCCCCGTGCCAATGGCACCGGACCGGTCCGAGATCCAGGTGAGCGCCGCCCCGGACAGTGGCCCTGTCTCGGGATCCATGGCCGTCCCGCGCAGCGGGATGGGAGTCCCCTCCACCAGGGAAGCACCCGCGGTGGGAGACTCGATCGCCACCACCGGAGGCTGATCCTCGATGACGACGGTGACGGAGATCTGCGCACGGGCCTGCTTCCCCCCGGAGTCGGTGACGTCCAGGCTGAGCCGGTGCTCGCCCGCGGAGAGCCTGGCGCGCACGAGGCTGCCCGTGCCCAGCTCGCCGTCGACATTGGAGGACCAGCGCAGGGCCGCGCCGCTCAGGCTGCCATCCTCGGCATCACTGCCCGAGCCCACCAGCTCATGCGGGCCCGCGCCCCGCAGCGTGGCCCCCTCCTCGGGCGAGAGGATGCTGGCGGCGGGCACCGCATTCTCCTGCACAGGAGGCTCCGGCGGCTCCGACGGATCCCCCTTGCAGCCCGCCAACGCCACGAGCACGAACACCCAGACGAAGCGTGAGGACATAAGGTAGTCCCTACTGGAACGTCACCTTCGAGCCGGACTGGTAGCAGAAGTGAACCACGCCCGTCGTCGGGCGCTGCGCGAGGGCGATCCGCGCGCTGGAGGCCGCAGTCCCCAGATCCGTATAGGTCCAGTAGTTGTCCGCGCCGGGGGCGACGAACTCCAGGCGGCTACCGTGGAGGTGAACCTCCTGCGGCTTGCCCGAGGCAAAGATGAGATCGCCCACGTAGCTCGCAGCGGGCTCGATGAGAGACAGCCGGCCCGTGGATGCGGACAGCGGAGAAGCAATCGTCACATCCAGGAGATACCCATCCCAGCGCATCAGCACGTGTCCGGCGGTCGTCCTCGCCAGGGAGATATGTTCGGAGGCGTAGATGGCGTTGTTGGAGAACTCCACGACGGCCACGGTCGAGGGCGCCTTCCACGTCCCGAGAGAGAAGTCACCCACAGTCATATAGAGCGTCCCCGTGGGGTCAAAAAGCAGCTCGCCATGGAATTCCTGGTCCGTGGAGACCGAGGCCGTGGGGAACGTGAGCAGGGAGGTGGTCCACGCGGCTGTTCCGGTACGGTAAGCCACAACGGTCCGGTAGCCGTTGCCCCCGCTGGGAATCGGACCGTAGTAGCCATACGCAATGGTGGGGCGGTTGCCCTGAGAGGGATCCAGGGCGATTCCGACGCTCGGAACGTTCATGGGCGGCAAGGCCACAGGATCGATCCGCTCGCGAATCCAGGTCGTTCCCGAGAGCGTGGCGTACCACACGCCCCTGCCCGCCATCACGTAGACGATGTGGGGCTTGCCCGTGGGATCCACCGCGAGGGCCATGGGCCCCTGGAAGGAGCCCCCGGTGTTGAAGCCCAGGCCGTCCACCTGCTGAGTGTTCCAGGTGGTTCCATTCCAGAAGCCGTACCAGATGGAGTTGTGAGGATAGCGGTCATAGATGAGGTGGCCGTTGCCGGCCGGGTCGAACGCCAGGTCACACATCGAACCCGTCGTATCGCTCGAGGTGTCCACGGCCACCGGCGCGAGCGGGACATTGGACGAGGCGCCCTCGGGCAGGCTGGAGACCTCCGCGGACACGCGGAACTGGTAGGTCTCCGTGAGCTGGGCGCCGTCCTGCGTCTCGGCGGTGAGGGTGAGCGAGGCGTCTCCCGCCCGGGGCAAGGTCCACGTGGCCTGAAGGCCCTGAGTCTCCAGCTTGCCTCCGCTGGCGCTCCAGAGCACGGACTTCACCTCCGTGGACGAGGAGACGGCACGGAAGCGCTCCACGGTGCGCTCCAGGTACGGCCCCTGATTCGCGCGCTCCAGCTGGAAGACACGGGGGGGCGCCGCCCGGGGCAAGCCCTCTGCGGCTTCCTCGGGCAGCTGCGCGGGCAGCGGGGACGGGCGCTCCTCACCGCAGGCCACCAGCACGAGGAGACACACACCGGGCAACCACGCCTTCAGGTCAAGCGACGCCAATGGACCGCTCCTTCGATGAAGATGTGGCAAGCGGCTTAGCGGTTGGGCTCTCACAGCGTCAATCGTGATTTTCCCTCATCCCTAGCGGTCCCCCAATCCGCGCTGTCTCCCCTTCGCCACGACAGGCAGAGGCCCGTGGGGCATGCTGCGCGCCCCACACCGTAGAGACAAAAAGCGAGACGAGCGTGATCCGGGTCACTGCATTCCGTTGGGTACCGCCCTTTGCCCAGGGACTGGTGCGAGATCTTCGCGTGCGCTGGGCGCTGGACGAGGCGGGACTTCCGTATGAGGAGCGGCTGATCGGATTCGAGGATCAGAAGACGGAGAGCTATCGCCGCATGCAGCCCTTCGGGCAGGTCCCCGTCTATGAGGAGGACGGGCTGGTGCTCTTCGAGTCCGGCGCCATCGTCCTGCACATCGCCGAGAAGTCCGAGGCGCTGATGCCGTCCGAGCCGAACGCCCGGGCGCGCACGAAGACGTGGATCTTCGCGGCGCTGAACTCGCTGGAGCAGCACGTGCAGAACTACACGTCGCTCGACCTGTTCTTCGCCAAGGAGGAGTGGGCGAAGCAGCGGCGGCCCTCGGCGCTCGAGACGCTGCAGGGCCGGCTCCAGGACCTGGCCCGCTGGATGGAAGGCCGGGAGTACCTGGAGGAGCGCTTCACCGCGGGCGACCTGATGATGTCCTCGGTGCTGCGCATCATGCGCCACACGGAGCTGCTCGCGAAGTACCCGGTGCTCGCGGCCTACCATCAGCGCTGCGAGGCGCGGCCCGCCTTCCAGAAGGCGCTGGCGGCCCAGATGGCACCCTTCGCCAAGAACGCCCCCCCCGGGATGTAGCTGGCCCGATACAGCCGCGGCTACAAGGTGGCAGCAGAAGGCGGCGAGCATGAAGCCCGCCGCCCCTCAGGCCTCAGGCGTTACTTCACCCGGCCTTCCTTCCAGGCCTGCAGCAGCTGCTCGTAGGGCACCGTCTCGCCCTTCGGCTTCTCGTTGGCCAGCTTCTGGTGCGGCGCCTTGTCCGCCGACAGCCACTCCTTCGGATCCTTCTCCGGGTTCAGCTTCGGCGGGCAGTTCTTCATGCCCGCGCGCTCCAGGCGCGCCAGCACGTCGTCCATCTCCTTGGCCAGCTTGTCCATCGCCCCCTGCGGCGTCTGCTCGCCCGTCACCGCCAGGCTCACGTTCTGCCACCAGAGCTGCGCCAGCTTCGGGTAGTCCGGCACGTTCGTCCCCGTCGGCGTCCACGCCACGCGCGCCGGGCTCCGGTAGAACTCCACCAGACCGCCCAGCTTGTCCGCCACCTTCGTCACGTGCTCCGACCGGATGTCCGAGTCACGAATGGGCGTCAGGCCCACCAGGAACTTCTTCAGCGACGTCGTCTTCGCCACCGTGAACTGCGCGTACAGCCACGCCATCTTCCGGCGCTCCAGCGGCGTGCTGTTCAGCATCGTCCACGAGCCCGTGTCCTGGTAGCCCAGCTTCATCCCGTCCTGCCAGTACGGGCCGTGCGGCGAGGGCGCCATGCGCCACTTCGGCGTCCCGTCCGCGTTCACGACCGCCAGCCCCGGCTTCGTCAGCGCCGCCGTGAAGCCCGTGTACCAGAAGATCTGCTGCGCCACGTTGCCCTGCCCGGGCACCGGTCCCGCCTCGGAGAACGTCATGCCCGAGGCCTCCGGCGGCGCGAACTTCTTCAGCCAGTCGATGTACTTCGTCAGCGCGTACACCGCCGCCGGCCCGTTCGCCTCACCGCCGCGAGACACCGACGAGCCCGCCGGGTTGCAGCCCTCCACACGGATGCCCCACTCGTCCACCGGGTTGCCATTCGGGATGCCCTTGTCGCCCACTCCCGCCATGGACAGCCACGCGTCCGTGAAGCGCCAGCCGAGCGACGGATCCTTCTTGCCGTAGTCCATGTGCCCGTACACCCGGACACCGTCGATCTCCTTCACGTCGTTCGAGAAGAAGTTCGCGATGTCCTCGTACGCGCTCCAGTTCACCGGCACGCCCAGCTCGTAGCCGTACTTCTTCTTGAACTTCTCCTTCAGGTCCGGCCGCGCGAACCAGTCCGCCCGGAACCAGTACAGGTTGGCGAACTGCTGGTCCGGCAGCTGGTACATCTTCTCGTCCGGCGCCGTGACGAAGCTCTTCCCCATGAAGTCGTCCACGTCGAGCGTGGGCAGCGTCACGTCCTTGCCCTCGCCCGTCATGAAGTCCGACAGCGGCACCACGAACCCGTAGCGGAAGTGCGTTCCGATCAGGTCGCTGTCGTTCACGTACATGTCGTAGATGCTCTTGCCCGTCTGCATCTGCGTCTGCAGCTTCTCGATGACGTCGCCTTCCTGGATCAGGTCGTGCTTCACCTTGATGCCAGTGATCTCCTCGAAGGCCTTGGCCAGCGTCTTGGACTCATAGACGTGGGTGTCGATCGTCTCGGAGACGACGTTGATCGTCTGCCCCCGGAATGGCTTGGCCGCGTCCCGGAACCACTTCAGCTCGGCCAGCTGCTGCTCGCGCGTGAGCGTGGAGGGCTGGAACTCCGAGTCCACCCACTTCTCCGCGGCCTTCTCCAGCGCGGCGGTGTCCTCGGCCGCGGGCGCCTGCTGCTGCGCGGCCTCCGTCTTGGGTGTTTCCTCCTTGGACTCCTTCTTACATCCGGTGAAGGAGACAGCCACGGCCACGGCCAGGGCGCTTCTCAATACGTTCTTCAAGATTACCCCCATCTTCCGATGACGAGCATGAACAGCACAGACAGCATGACAGCAACCCACTGCGAAGCTTCCGTCAGGCCCAGCCACGCGAGGTTGATCCACGCGCTGCCCATCAGCCCGAGGAACAGCCGGTCCCCTCGGGTGGTGGGCATGGGCAGAAATCCGCGCCGGGGCACCGACGGCGACACCACGCCCCACACGGTATAGGCGGCGATGAGCGCCGCGATGACGGCGAAGAACACCGCCGTCTCGAACGTCCACGCCATCCACTGGAGATCCATGGCGGCTCACACCCTCCCCAGGGCGAAGCCCTTGGCGATGTAGTTGCGCACGAAGTAGATGACGATGGCTCCCGGCACCAGCGTGAGAACACCCGCCGCCGCGAGCACGCCCCAGTCCATACCGGCCGCGCTCACCGTGCGCGTCATGGTGGCGGCGATGGGCTTGGTGTCCACCGAGGTGAGCGTGCGCGCCAGCAGCAGCTCCACCCACGAGAACATGAAGCAGAAGAACGCCGTCACTCCCACGCCCGAGCGCACCAGCGGCAGGAAGATGCGCACGAAGAAGCGAGGGAAGCTGTAGCCGTCGATGAAGGCCGTCTCGTCAATCTCCCGGGGCACCCCGGACATGAAGCCCTCGAGGATCCACACCGCCAGCGGCACGGTGAAGAGCATGTGCGCCAGCGCCACGGCCCACGGCGTGTCGAACAGGCCGATGCTCGAGTAGAGCTGGAAGAAGGGCAGCAGGAACACCGCCGGCGGCGCCATGCGGTTGCTCAGCAGCCAGAAGAACAGGTGGGTGTCCCCCAGGAACCGGTAGCGCGAGAACGCGTACGCCGCCGGCAGCGCCAGCAGCACGGACAGCACGGTGTTGATGGCCACATACGTGAGCGAGTTGATGTAGCCCTGGCGCCAGTCCGGATCCGTGAAGATGACGAGGTAATTGGCCAGGGTGGGCGCGCGAGGGAACAGCGTGAAGGGTCCGAGGATCTCCTCGTTCGTCTTCAGCGACATGCCCAGCAGCCAGTACACCGGAATCAGGCTCAGCAGCAGGTAGAGCGGGACGGCGAAGCGGGACAGTCTCATCGGGTCTGTCCCTGCCCCGCGTGCGTCATCGCAGTGTAGAAGACGTAGCTGAACAGCAGCACCACCAGGAAGTAGATCAGCGAGAACGCCGCTGCGGGCCCCAGGTCGAACTGCCCCACCGCCTGCCGCGTGAGGTACTGGCTGAGGAAGGTGGTGGCGTTGCCCGGCCCGCCGCCCGTGAGCACGAAGGGCTCCGTGTAGATCATGAAGCTGTCCATGAAGCGCAGCAGCACGGCGATGGTCAGCACGCCGCGCAGCCGGGGCAGCTGGATGTAGCGGAACGTGGCCCACGCCGAGGCGCCGTCGATGCGAGCCGCCTGGTAGAAGGCCTCGGGGATTGCACGCAGGCCCGCGTAGCACAGCAGCGCCACCAGCGGCGTCCAGTGCCACACGTCCATGGCCAGCACGGTGAGCCACGCGTCCAGCGCGTCCGCCGTGTAGTTGTAGTCAAAGCCCAGCTTGTTGATGACCACGCCCAGCAGGCCGATGTCCCCGCGCGCGAAGATCTGCCAGATGGTGCCCACCACGTTCCATGGGATGAGCAGCGGCAGCGCCAGCACCACCAGGCTCACCGAGGCCGCCCGCCCCTTCATGGGCAGCACCAGCGCCAGCGCGATGCCCAGCGGAATCTCAATGGCCAGCACCGCCAGCGAGTAGCCGAGCTGCCGCCGCAGCGCGCCGTGCAGCTCGGGGTCTCTGAGCACCTTGCGGAACCACTCGGTCCCCACGAACACGTGCTGGTCCGGGCCGAGGATGTCCTGCACCGAGTAGTTCACCACCGTCATCAGCGGGATGACGGCGCTGAAGGCCACCACCACCAGCACGGGCACCACCATGAACCAGGCGCGGTTATTCGTCGGCTTGTCCAAGTCCTCTCCTCCCTGCGCTCAGGTGACGGCGCGGCCGTCCACGTAGAGGGTGGTCCACTTCGCCGGGAACTCCAGCCAACAGCTCTCTCCCGCAGCGAGCCGCTCCTCCTCCGGCAGCCGAACCTTCACCACCTGCTGCCCCAGCTTCGCCGTCGCGATTCGGTAGCGCCCCAGGTCCTCCACTTGTGACACCTCCACGCGCAGCGCGGAGGGTGTGCCCTCCGGCACCCGGCGTACGAACTCCGGACGGATGCCGAGCCTCAGCTCGCCCCCGCTCGCCTTCGCCTTCGCGCTCACCTCCGCGGACAGCGGAAGCCGATGTCCCTCCACCACCACCGCGCCCTCCTCCACCGCGCATGGCAGCAGGTTCATGCCCGGGCTGCCGATGAAGTAGCCCACGAAGGTCTCCGCCGGGCGCTCGAAGAGCTCCTGTGGCGTGCCCACCTGCATCACCCGGCCCAGGTTCATCACCACCACCTGATCGGCCAGCGTCAGCGCCTCCACCTGATCGTGCGTCACGTACACGAGCGTCACCTTCAGGCTCTCGTGCACCTGCTTCAGCTTGCGGCGCAGCAGCCACTTCACGTGCGGATCAATCACCGTGAGCGGCTCGTCCAGGAGGATGGCCGCCACGTCCTTGCGCACCAGTCCTCGCCCCAGCGAGATGCGCTGCCGCATGTCCGCCGAGAGCCCGCTGGCCCGCCGCTTCAGCTCACCCGTGAGCTCCAGCAGCTCGGCCACCTCCTCGACGCGCGTCCGTGTCTCGGACGGGCTCACGCCCCGGTTGCGCAGCGGGAAGGCCAGGTTCTCGGCCACCGTCATCGTGTCGTAGATGACCGGGAACTGGAACACCTGGGCGATGTTGCGCTCCTGTGGCGGAGCCACCGTCACATCCACGCCGTTGATGAGCACCTGCCCCCGCGTGGGCCGCAGCAGGCCGGAGATGATGTTGAGCAGCGTCGTCTTCCCGCAGCCCGAGGGTCCCAAGAGCGCGTACGCCCCGCCATCCTGCCAGACGAGCTCCAGCGGCCGCAGCGCCCAGTCCTTGTCGGACGCGGGGGACGCCACATACGAGTGCCCCACGCCCCGCAGCTCAATGCGCGCCATGTGTGGCCTCCTGGCGGGACGCGGGAGGAGCAGCCATCAGGCGCCCTTCCGGACTGAACGCGAACACCCTCGACGGCGCGAGGAAGAGATCCAGTTGCGTGCCGAACGGGTGCCGATGGATGCCCTCCACCTGCGCGGTGACGGTGAGCCGCTCGTGCGTCGCGTGGACCAGCGTCTCCGAGCCGCTCACCTCCTCCACCTCCACCCGCGCGGTCAGACGCACGTCCGAGGCCGACTCGGGCGCGAGCCTCAGATGGTGGGCGCGCAAGCCCAGCCGGTACTTCCCGGGCGCCAGCGAACGAAGGTGCCCGCTCAACGGCAGCGTCACGTCGGGTGACAGCCGAGCCTCCGTGCCGGACACCTCCACCTCCCACAGGTTCATCTGCGGATCGCTGAAGACCTGGCCCACGCGCTCCGTGGCGGGCGACTGGTAGACCTCCAGCGTGGGGCCCACCTGCAGCAGCCGCCCCTCGTGCAGCACCGCCGTGCGGCCACCGAGCAACAGTGCCTCCGTGGGCTCCGTGGTCGCATAGACGATGACCGCGGGCCGATCCCGGAAGATGTGCCGCATCTCCGTGCGCAGCTCCTCGCGCAGCTTGTAGTCCAGGTTCGCCAGCGGCTCGTCCAGCAGCAGCAGCGAGGCGTCCTTCACCAGCGCGCGCGCCATGGCCGTGCGCTGCTGCTGTCCGCCGCTCAGCTCGGCTGGGAGCCGGTCCAGGAAGGGCTCCAGCCGGAGCACCGCAGCGGTGTCGCGCACGCGCTTGTCGATCTCCTGCTTGCTCAGCTTGCCGGCCAGCCGGAGCGGAGAGGCGATGTTCTCGTAGACGGTGAGCGAGGGGTAGTTGACGAACTGCTGGTACACCATGGCCACGTTGCGGCGGCGCACGTCCCAGCGCGTCACATCCACTCCATCGAAGCGGATGGAGCCCGAGGTGGGCCGGTCCAGCCCGGCCATCAGCCGAAGCAGGGACGTCTTCCCCGCCCGGGTGCGCCCCAGCAGGATGTTGAACGAGCCCGGTTCGAGCTTCAGGTGGATGTCCGCGAGGTACATCTCCCCGCCGACCGTCCGCCCCACGTTGTCGAGTTCGATGCCTTGCTTCAACGAGCTCCCCTCGAGTGCCCCGCGTCGCGGGCGGCGAATCTAGGGGGAGCCATGGGCGGGAGCCAGTTTCACGTCACAATCCGCAGGACGTCCGGGGATGGGACTTCTTTTGAGCCCGCCCCCTCTCCCTCTATCCGCTACCGGACGGCCGCGCCGCCTCAGGGCAGCCGAGCGGGCACTCCTTCCGAGCCCTCAATCGTGCGAAGTGAAGCGGAAGGCGTAGAGTGCGTCCCCCGGCCTACCTATGTCCTCACCTTCCCTCCTGACCGTCCTGAAGAGCCCCCGCGTGTGGCTGATGCTGGCCATGGGCTTCTCGTCCGGCCTGCCGCTCTACCTGACCAGCAGCACGCTGGCGGCGTGGATGACCAACGAGGGCGTGTCCCTGAAGACCATCGGCATCTTCTCGCTGGTGGGCACCTCCTACACGTTCAAGTTCCTCTGGTCCCCGCTGATGGACCGCTACTACCCGCCCTTCCTGGGCCGGCGGCGCGGCTGGATGCTGGTGACACAGGTGCTGCTCGCCGCCGCCCTCTTCGCCATGGGCCAGGTGAACCCGCGCGAGGACGCTTGGACCATGGCCGCCCTGGCCGCCCTGGTGGCCTTCTTCTCCGCCAGCCAGGACATCGTCGCGGATGCCTACCGGACCGACCTGCTCAGCGTGGAGGAGCGCGCGCTGGGCGTGCCCACCTTCACCCTCGGCTACCGCATCGGAATGCTCTTCGCGATGGCGGGCGCGCTCACCCTCTCGGACATCATCGGCTGGAAGTACAGCTATGCCGCCATGGGCGCGCTCATGTCCGTGGGCATCATCGCCACCCTGCTCGCTCCCGAGCCCACGAAGACTCAGTCCCCGCCAACACTCGTCACGGCGGTGGTGCACCCGTTCCTGGACTTCTTCGGGCGCTACGCGCGCGCGCTGACCACGCACGAAAACCGTCGGTCTCTCGGCAACGTCATCAAGCGCTACTGGGTGCCGATCACCCTCCTGGCCTTCCTCATCCTGTTCCGCGTGGGTGATGCCATCGCATTCCGGATGACGACCTCGTTCATCCTGAAGCTGGGCTTCACCAACACGCAACTGGGTGCCATCCAGAAGGGCGTGGGCATGGCTGGCGCTATCAGCGGCGCGCTGATCGGCGGCATGCTGCTGATCAAGATCGGCCTGCGGCGGGGCCTGTTCCTCTTTGGTGCCGCCCAGGCGCTCACCAACCTGCTCTACATCGCGCTCCAAGCCCGGGGAGCCGACCCCTACTTCCTCGCGCTCACCGTGGGAGCAGACAACTTCACGGGGGGCATGGGCGGCGCCGCCATCACCGTCTTCATGACGGCGCTGTGCAACAAGAAGTTCTCCGCCACCCAATACGCGCTGCTGTCCAGCCTGGGTGCGGTGCCCATGCAGTTGCTGGGCGCCTTCTCGGGCTTCCTGGCCGAGTCCGTGAGCTGGCCCTCCTTCTTCATCTTCACCACGATCGCCATGGTCCCCGCCCTGGTCGTGCTGCTGGTGATCCCCAACGAGGCGGGGTTCACGCCACAGCCCGAGGCCGCCACGGAAGAGCTCACCTACCCCACGCAGGCCCCCGAGGCCGCAGCGGAACTGGCTGCGGCGGCCAAGAAGAGCGCGGGCTGAGCGCGCCGAGAGACGACTGCGCGCTCACTCAGGGACAGGCATGGCCGGCGCCAGGAGGCTGCGCGGGCGGAAGCTGGAAGTTCGTGTTGCTCATGAAGAGGCCCAGTTTCGGCACCTCATCGCAGCGAGGCCCTTTGTAGCGCAGCACGTACAGGCCGTTGTTGACGTCCGCGACGTAGATGTAGCCGTTGTAGAGCAACGGGTGAGACCACATCCACACGTCGGGGCTGTCTCGGAAGCGCTCCACTATCTGCTCCGCGGGCCGAGGCACGAAGACGCCCACCTCCATCGGGAGAACGGGGTTGGCGATGTCCCAAGCGCGCAGCCCCGCCGAGTACCAGGAGATGAAGAAGAGGTTGGAAAAGACCAGCTGCTGGTGCGGAGAGAACTCCCGCCTCAGCGCCGGGTCTCCAGGGCCGCCCACGAAGCAGTTCGCCTCCAGGTTCTCGGGCACCAGGTAGCGCGAGACGAACTGAGGAGCCTTCTCGTTGGAGATGTCCAGGATGGTGCCCACGCTCCAGGGGCAGGTGTCGGTGCCATTGCGCTCGCCCGACACCAGCAGGTACGGCCTGCCCGGCACGGCATAGGCCGAGTGTTCCGTCCACCCGTAGGGCGGTGTCATGTCGATCCGTGCTTTCGGATCGGGGTTGAGCTTGCGCAGGCAGAGGTTGGGATCGGTGTTGCTCCGCTCGTCCTCGGTGACCGTGTCACGCTTGCACGGCAGCTTCTGAGCCAGCCGCGTGCTGTCCAGGATGTAGTAGCCCGCATGAATGTTGGCCACGTACACCCGCGAGCCGTCGGGAGAGACGGACATGGAGTGGACGTTGTTGCGCTGGACGGACGGCTTGCCTCCCGGATCGAAGATGAAGTGGTCATCGCGGTACTCGGAAGGAGCCACGGGCTCCTGGTGCGGGACCGCTGGCGCGAGCGTGAAGGTGGCCACCGGCGTGCTGCTCACCGGCCCTGAAGGCGGGGAGAGGAGCTCGAAGACGCGCACCGAGGGCTCATGCACCTCCCCCAGATGGATGGAGGAGTAGATCAGGAAGCGCGTGCGCTCCTTGGGATCTCTCCAGAGGAAGAACTCGTGAGGCCGATCCTGTCCCAGGGAGATCGTCTGCTTGAGCACGGGGCGGCGGCAGTCGGTGATGTCATAGATCTGGTAGTTGTTCCCCTCGCCGGGGTCGAGCCCCGTCTCCCGGAAGTTCATGATGATGAGGGTGTTCGCATCCGGGATGGTGCGCAGCTCGCGGGAGGTGGCGTTGAGGAGGGTCGGGAACGAGCCCACCACCGTGGGCTTGCGCGGGTTGGAGATGTCCACGATCAGCACGTCCGGCGGCAAGGCGGGCGTGCCAAACGCGGGTCCCGTCCCAGGCCTCCGGCCGACGCGACTGCCCACGTACAGACAATTCCCCGAGATGCCGATCGGACCGTTCAGTCCTCGCGCGATGGTGCCGCCGGGGTTGGGCAAGGGGCTGTAGCCCATGAGCTGGAAGTTCTCGATCTGCGGCAAGCTCTCCCGCGGGACACGCATCGCTCCGATGATCGGCCGCGGTGCCTTCTTGAAGGGCGTGTCCACCAGGCGGGAGCTGGCTGGCCGCCCGCTTCCACTCATCGCCTGTTGGGCCCTGGCCTCTCCGAGGCCCACGACCGCGACCAGCAGCAAGCTCAGCCAGCGCAAGTGCGCGACCAGCAGCCAGAGGCCTCCAGTTCCGTGGTGCATCCGCTCCCCCTGGGTCTCCATTGGGAATCCAACGTAAGGACGCGCCTCTCGCCTCTCGATGGATCCGGGGTCGTGCACCGGGGGCGCAGGATCAACACTCAGCCCGGCCCGGCCCGCCGTCTTCGGTGTTGCCTCACCGAGGCCTGGGGGAGAAGACTGCCGCCATGTCCACCTCCTCCAAACCTGTCATTGGCGTCATCGGCGGCAGCGGCCTCTACCAGATCGACGGCCTGACGGATGTCTCCTGGCGCAAGGTGTCATCGCCTTTTGGCGAGCCCTCGGATGAGCTGTGCTTCGGCACGCTCGAGGGCCAGCCCGTGGTGTTCCTCCCCCGGCACGGCCGAGGCCACCGCATCCCGCCCTCCGAGCTGAACTCCCGCGCCAACATCGATGCGCTCAAGCGCAGCGGTGTCACCACCATCCTCTCGCTCTCGGCCGTAGGCAGCCTGCGCGAGGACCTGCCCCCCGGCACCTTCGTCGTGGTGGATCAGTTCATCGACCGGACCTTCGCCCGGCAGAAGAGCTTCTTCGGCACCGGTTGCGTGGCCCACGTCTCCATGGCCCACCCCGTGTGCACGCGCGTCGGCGACGCGGTGATGGCCGCCAGCCAAGGCGTGGACATCACCGTGAAGCGCGGCGGCACGTACCTCGTCATGGAGGGGCCCCAGTTCTCCTCGCTCGCCGAGAGTGAGCTGTACCGGCACTGGAAGTGCGACGTCATCGGCATGACGAACATGCCCGAGGCCAAGCTCGCCCGGGAGGCGGAGATTTGTTACGCGACGGTGGCCATGGTCACGGACTTCGACTGCTGGCACCCGGGCCATGACGCCGTCACCGTGGACCAGGTCGTCTCCGTGCTCCTGGCCAATGCGGGCAAGGCGCGCGCCCTCGTCAAGAAGGTCGTCCCCTTGCTGGGCGGGCATCAGGGCCCTTGCAAGCACGGCTGCCAGACCTGCCTGGATACCGCCATCATGACCGCGCCCGAAGCAAGGGACCCCGCCGTGATGCAGCGCTTGGATGCCGTGGCTGGGAGGGTCCTGCGGCGCTGAACGTGACGGGTACTTGCTCCCGCCGTGCTGGCCGCATAAAGCAGCGGGCCGCCAAGGAGACCCATGCCCACTGCCTTTACTCGAGTTCTTGGAAGCGGCTTCGTTACTGGGGAGCACTGCGTCAAAAACGAGGCCCTGTCGAAGATCTGCGACACCTCGGATGAGTGGATTCGCGAGCGCACCGGTATCGAGCAGCGCTACTTCGTCGAGGAGGGAACCACCACGAGCGACCTGGGCGTGCGCGCCGCGCGCAAGGCGCTCGAGGACGCGAAGGTGTCCCCCGAGGAGATCGACTACATCGTCTTCGCCACGATGACCCCGGACTACTACTTCCCGGGGTGCGGCGGCCTGCTGCAAACGAAGCTCGGGCTGGCCAACGTGCCGGCGCTGGACATCCGCCAGCAGTGCAGCGGCTTCATCTATGGCCTGCAGGTGTGTGACGCGCTGATCCGTTCGGGCGCGGCCAAGCGGCTGCTGTTCGTGGGCGCCGAGGTCCACACCGGCTTCATGCCCTGGTCGAAGCAGGCGTTTGACCTGATCACCGACAAGGCCCAGGGCGAGCTGCCCAAGGACGAGCACGACTTCAACACGAAGTTCCGCGACCGCACCTCGCTGTTCGGGGACGCGGCGGGCGCCATGGTGCTGGGCCCCACGGACAACCCGGAGCGCGGCCTGCTGGGCTTCGTGCTGCACTCGGATGGCAGCAAGGCGGAGAGCCTGTACGTGGCCTCGGCGGGCTTCGCCTACCGTCCGTACGTGGGCGGCGACACGCACATCAAGGAGGCGCGCTACGTGCCGTCGATGGACGGCCGCACGGTGTTCAAGATGGCCGTGTCGAAGATGCCCGAGGCCGTGCACGAGGTCTGCCAGAAGGTGGGCGTCACGGTGGACGACATCCACATGCTGATCGCCCACCAGGCCAACCTGCGCATCAACGAGGCGGTGCAGAAGGCGCTGAAGCTGCCGGACGAGCGTGTGTACAACAACATCCAGCGCTACGGGAACACCACAGCGGCGACGATTCCCATCGCCTATGACGAGTGCCGCCGCAACGGCAAGGTGAAGGAGGGAGACCTGGTGTGCTTCGTGGGCCTGGGCGCCGGGTTCCACTGGGGCGCGGCGCTGATGCGCGAGTAGTCCCCCTTCAGGGGAGGCCTGCTTGCGCCAATTCTGGGTATTCCTGCTGCTGTGGGGCGTGGGGTGTACACCCTCCACGCCCATTCCCGGGGTGGTGCGCCCCGGGCCCGGGGAACCGTTCCTGCAGAGCCTGCCAGGCCCCATGCCCGGCTTCGGCCCTTTTGAGTCCTATACACAGGCGTTGATGGCGGCCTGTCCGCTGATTCTCTCCAAGCCGAACGCCACGGCTGGCCGCGTGGGGAGCCAGAACTTCCAGATACGCTGGCGGGTCTCCAGCGAGTACTGCGCCTGGCTGTATTACACGCCGGACCACAAGTACGAAATGACCCTGCTGACGGATCAATCCAAGCCGAACCTCGAGGATAGGAAGACCTGTGACCTCCCTCCCTTTGTGAATGATCCGCGCTACCCGCCCACCAGCCTCAAGTACATCTTTGCGCTCCACAACCATCCTTTCGAAGACATCCTCTCCAATAAGGATATTGGATACATCACAGACATGGGATTGACCCATGGATTTGAAATCAATACGAGAGATGGCAACGTACGTCTCGCCGTCATCGCGTTCTTTTCTACTTCGAATGATTTCGAGTCCCCCACTTGCGATGGGTTCTTTGAGTACATCCCAGCGACGACCGAGATGGTAAAATGGCACCATTCACAAGATGACTGGCGTATGGAGCATGTGGGCCTTGTCAAAAGGCTCGCCAACGGAAGGTATATCCTTGAGAAAAACTAGCTTCGTGCACCGTCTTGGCAGATGGTTCCTGGCGTTGGTGTCTTTCTCAGCTTGTTGGCGCTCCCCACATTCCTCGCCCATACCGGTCGGGAACGACACGTCCATCAGGTTCCCTGATTTCGGTAATCAGAGGCCCATCATCGTCGGGGAGACAAACGCCCCCTATGATTTGGATGGCGTCACGCTTCGGGCCGTCATGATTGCCGCGAATGACTATATCCCTCCGGGCAGGCAAGAATATGGCTGTCAAGATCGACAGGAGGCACAGCTTTATCAAGTGATTCGCCAGGGAGACATCATCTTCGTAAGTGTCTCTTTCAATTTTTCATTTTGCCGACCCACCATCTGGGCACTGGATGACGGAGCCCGCTACGCCATCAGCACCGATGGCCGGATTCTGCGGCGGCTCGTCGGCATTGAGCCCGATGGGTTTCCCCGCGAGGAGCCGCCAAGGCCGAGCATCCCCGTTCCGAATCACCTGGTGGGCGCCCCCTTCGAGGAGATCCGCGCCTACTATCGGGATGCAGGCATTCCATTTCCAGGAGAGTCGCCCGCAGACGGAGGGGTGCCCGTACCGCCGGACGGCGGGCTGGCAGGAGACTCTCGGGATGGTGGAACTTGAGCGGCTGGCTCTGTCCCGCTGAGGCATGATGGCTGCCTGGAGGATGCAATGAAGGTCCATGGCCAGCCGATGCGGACCATCTGGGTCGAGCCCGATGGCTGGTCCGTGGGCATCATCGACCAGACGCGCCTGCCGCACGCCTTCGTGACGGCCCAGCTCACCACGATGGAGGCGGTGGCTCATGCCATCACCTCCATGCAGCTCCGAGGCGCTCCGCTCATTGGTGCCGCCGCTGCATATGGCGTCTGCCTCGCCCTCCGCGTGAACCCGTCGGATGAAAACCTGGAGAAGGCCTGCGCGACGCTGGCCGCCACTCGGCCCACCGCCATCAACCTGCGCTGGGCACTGGAGGAGATGCGCCGCGCGCTGCAGCCGCGCGCTCCTTCCGAACGCCCCTCCGCCGCGTATCGCCGTGCCGCCGCCCTGTGCGACGAGGACGTCGCCATCAACCACGGCATCGGCACCCAGGGCCTGCCGCTCCTGCGCGAGGCCTGGGAGCGCAAGGGCCAGAAAGGCCGCCTCAACATCCTCACCCACTGCAACGCAGGCTGGCTGGCCACCGTGGACTGGGGCACCGCACTCGCGCCCATCTATCTGGCGCACGACGCGGGCATCCCCGTGCATGTCTGGGTGGACGAGACCCGTCCTCGCAACCAGGGCGCCAGCCTCACCGCGTGGGAGTTGGGCCAGCACGGCGTCCCTCACACCGTCATCGCCGACAACGTGGGCGGCCACCTCATGCAGCACGGCCACGTGGACTTGTGCATCGTCGGCACGGACCGCACCACTGCCCGAGGCGATGTGGCCAACAAGATTGGCACCTACCTGAAGGCGCTCGCGGCCAAGGACAACGGCGTGCCCTTCTATGTGGCGCTGCCGTCTCCCACCATCGACTGGACGCTCGAGGATGGCGTGCGAGGCATTCCCATCGAGCAGCGCGACGGCGCCGAGCTGACCGACATCAGCGGCCGGCTGCCCTCGGGTGACGTCGTCACCGTGCGCATCACGCCTCCCGGCAGCCCCGCGGCCAACTACGGCTTCGATGTCACTCCGGCCCGGCTGGTGACGGCGCTCGTCACCGAGCGCGGGGTGTGCGCCGCCTCTCCCGAGGGGCTGCGCTCGCTCTTCCCCGAGCGGATGCGGGGAACCGGGACGTGAGCCCGCTGCCTCACTTCAGGCAGCGCGAAGCCATTCTCTCCACCGCCCGGCGGTTGAACCCCTCAGGGCTCAATCAGGGCACGTCCGGCAACCTCAGCCACCGTGTGGCCGACGGCTTCCTCGTCACCCCCACCGGCATGGAATACGACGCGCTGCGCCCAGAGGACATCGTCCTCATGCGCTTCGATGGGAGCCATGAGGGCCCGCGGCGGCCCTCCTCCGAGTGGCGCTTCCATCGAGACATCCTCGCCTCGCGGCCCGAGGTGAATGCGGTGCTGCACACGCACTCGCCGAACAGCACCGCCGTCGCGTGCCTGCGCCGCTCCATCCCTGCCTTCCACTATATGGTGTCGGTGGCGGGTGGATCCGATATCCGCTGCGCTCCCTACGCCACCTTTGGCACCGAGGAGCTGTCCCGCCACGCAGTCGCCGCGCTCGAAGGCCGCAAGGCGTGCTTACTGGCCAACCACGGCCTCATCACCCTGGGCCCAGACTTGCCGAGCGCCTTCAAAGTCGCCGTCGAAGTTGAGACACTCGCGAGCATGTACCTGCGGGCGCTTCAGGCAGGTGAGCCCGTGTTGCTCGACGACGCCGAGATGGCTGTCGTGCTGGAGAAGTTCAAGACCTACGGGCAGCAGAAGGAGTAACGGCGGACCATGCCCCCTCGCAAGCTCACACGACACCTCAACTGGCTCGAAGCCTTCGCAGCCGCCGTCGAAGCGGGCAGCCTCGAAGGCGCCGCCGAGCACCTGGGCGTGGCCCGCTCCGTGGTGAGCGAGCACATCCGCTCGCTGGAGCTGGCCCTCGGCGAGGGGGAACCCTTGCTGGAGCGAGGCCCCGGCCGCCGACTCCACCTCACCCGGCGCGGCCAGCGGCTCTATGCCGGCACGCAGACGCCGCTGCACCAGCTGGACCTCAAGCGCCTCAGAGACTTGTCCAGCACCGAGCCCAGCCTGCGCCTGGGCCTCAACCACACGCTCTCCATCCTGCTGCTGGGCGAGCTCGCCACCGACGCGGCTCGCGCCAACATCAAGCTCGAGCTCGGCTTCGGAGACCCCTTCGAGCTGGTGCGTGAGGTGCAGACCGGCCAGCGGGATCTCGTCATCAACTTCACCCCGCTGCCCCCGCACAAGGGCGTGGAGGCCGAGTCCCTCACCACCCTGCCCTTCGTGGTGCTCGCTGGGCCCCGCACGCCCCTGGCCGAGCGCTACAGCTCCCGCACGTCCCTCCATGTAAAGGACCTCGAGGGCCAGGCCTTCGTCGACTGGCTCAAGGACGACCCCTATGGCGGCGCCAACAGCGCCCGCTTCACGACGCACAGCGTCACCGTGCGCGAGGTCGCCCGCGTGGAGAGCTTCCTCCACCTCTTCGACGTGCTGCGCGCCTTCGACCAGGCGTGCGCCATTGTCCCGGACCTGCGCTCCCTGCGCCCTTTCCCCCCGGATCTCCACGTCTGGCCCTTCCAGGAGGAGCAGCCCCAGACCATCGAGGTGGTCGCCCTCTGGCCCGAGAACATGCAGAGCACGGAGGCCAAGCTCGTTCTCCAGGGGTTACGGCGTCGCCTCCAGAAACGTCGGAAATCCGAATAGAACTTCGGAATTTTACGGATTTCCGTCCGGCCTCCCCATCTCTACCTTAGTGGATAGCTGATGGAGGGAGCGCGTATGACCCCGACGGAGAAGACGCTGGCCCGGCTGCCTGCCCACCTGCGCCGCTATGTGGTGGGACAGGACTACGCGTCCTATACGCCTCGGGACCAGGCCGTGTGGCGTCACATCCTCGGCCGGCTCCGCAGCCACCTGTCCGACAAGGCGCACCCGGTCTACCTCGAGGGGCTCGAGGCCACGGGCATCGGCGTGGAGCGCATCCCCAGCTTGGATGAGATGAACGAGAGGCTGGCCCAGCTCGGCTGGGCGGCGGTGGGCGTGCGCGGCTTCATCCCGCCCGAGGTATTCACCGAGCTGCAGTCCCTGGGCGTGCTGGCCATCGCCGCGGACATCCGCACGCACGAGCACATTCAGTACACGCCCGCGCCGGACATCGTCCACGAGAGCGCGGGCCACGCGCCCATCATCGCCAACACCCGCTATGCGGAGTACCTCAAGCGCTGCGGCATGGTGGGCTTCAAGGCCATTGCCTCCGTCGAGGACCAGGCCATCTTCGAGGCCATCCGCAACCTGAGCGTGGTGAAGGAGGACCCCACTTCCACGCCCGAGCAGGTGGAGCACGCGCAGGCGCGCCTGGATGCCGCCACGCGCTGCCGCCGCTACGTCAGCGAGAGCACCAAGGCCGCGCGACTCTATTGGTGGACGGCCGAGTACGGCCTCATCGGCAGTCTGGAGCGCCCGCGCCTGTTCGGCGCCGGCCTGCTGTCGAGCATCGGCGAGGCCGAGCACTGCCTCACCTCCGCGGTGAAGAAGGTGCCGCTGAGCCTGGTGTGCGCGGAGACCGAGTACGACATCACCCGGATGCAGCCGCAGCTCTTCGTGGCGAGGGACTTCGAGCACCTCTTCGAGGTGGTGGAGCAGTTCGAGGCCTCGCTGTCCTGGAAGCGCGGCGGAGACCACGGCCTGCGTGAGGCGCACCGGGCGCGCTCGGTGAACCACCTGGTGCTCGCGGACAGGCGTGAGGTGACGGGCCGCGTGGTGGAGTTGTTCGAGGGCGTGCGCCCCGTGAAGGAGGGCCTCACCACCGCCCTGGTCCGGCTCTCCGGGCCGGTGATGCTGTCCCGCGACGCCAAGGCGCAGGGCAAGCCGTGGCAGAGCCCCACGCTGGTCGCCTTTGGCGCTGGCACCCTGCCGGAGCGCGGAGAGTTCCAGCTCGAGCTGGCCAGCGGCCTGCGGCTGGAGGGCTTCGCCGTGGGAGGTGGCGAGGTGCTGCGCCTGAAGGTGAAGCTGGGCGAGCGGACGCTGGAGAGCCTGCCCTCCGTGGCGCGGCTCTTCCTCAGCGAGGGTCTGCCGTCCGTGGCCGGTGGCCCCGCGGATCCGGAGGCGTGGGATCACTGGTTCGGCGAGCTCAGCGCCTTCACCGAGGGCGACGGCGAGGCTCAGGCCCGGGCTCGCAAGGCCGAGGCGCTGCCTCCCGCGCTTGCGACGCTCTACCGGGACGTGCGCGCGCTGCGTGAGTCCGGAGAGCGCCGGCTGGACCGCCTGGAGACGCTCATGAAGGCCGCCAACGCGTTCCCGGACGAGTGGCTGCTGTGGGCCGAGCTGAACGAGCTGCACAACGCCTTCCAGGGGGCGCCTCTGCCTGGGACGTACGCCGGACGGCCCGCCGCCGCGCGGTTGGCCGCGCACTAGCCTCCAGCACGCGGGGCGGCGAGTGGCAGAGCCGCCTCGGGAAGCGATAGAACGGCGGGCGCATGGAAGCGAGCGCCGCGCTCTGCGCCACCCACCCCGAGTCCCCTGCTGATGGCACCTGCAGCCGGTGCGGCCTCTTCATCTGCGAGCGCTGCCGCCGGTGGCAGGTGGGGAGAATGCTCTGCCTGCGCTGCCATCAAGTGGCGCTGGGCGAGAAGCCCTCGCGCCGGGCCACGGTGGCGCTCATCTTCGCCACGGCGGGCTTCTGCGGGTTCGTCCCCGGGCTGGTGGCCATCTTCCTCGGCCACCAGGAGCTCGCCGCCATTCACCGGGGCGAAGCCCCCGGCTCCGGGGAGGGGATAGCGAGGCTCGCTCGCAACGTGGGATACTTCCACCTGGCGATGCTCGTCGTGATCGCGATCGGGCTGGTGGTACGGAGCTGAACCCCGGCCTGGGCGGGCTCGCCCTCACAAGAGAGAGAGTGCACTGAGCATGGCGAAGAAGACGTTTGCCCTGGAGCCGGGGGGGCCGAAGCGATTGGAAGTGAGCTGGGGGATGTTCTGGAAGAACTTCACCGTCACCCTCGATGGGAAGCAGGTGGGCACGGTGGAAGGCGGCCAGAAGGAGCTCAAGAAGGGCGTGGAGTTCCGCCTGCCGGACGGCAGTGACTTGCGAGTCCAGCTCGTCTCGGGAGCGCTGAACGTGGAGCTGCAGGTGACGCGCAACGGAGCCGCGCTGCCGGGCTCCGCGTCGGACCCGGCGCAGCGGGTGCAGTCCGCCGCGTACCTGCTCTACTTCTTCGCGGGCCTCAACACCCTGCTGGGCGTCGTCGCCATGCTCATCGACAACGAGGTCCTCGACCGGCTCGGCATGGGCCTTGGCTCCATCATCTTCGGAGCCATCGTCGCGACGCTGGGCTTCTTCACCTCCCGGCACTCGCGCGTAGCACCGATGCTGGCCATCGTCCTGTACGTGGCCGACACCCTCTATACCTTCGTCGCCTCCGTGGAGGCCGGAGGCCGCTCGCCGGGTGCCGGCATCATCGTCCGCGTCTGGGTCATCTGGACGCTGTGGAAGGCGTTCCAGGCCGCGGGAGAGCTGGCCCGCCAGGAGAGCAGCGGCCCCGGGCTCTCCCCCAGTCCGTAACCCATGTCAGGGAAACCGGCGAGGACTCCGCCATGACCGACGCAGAGACGTTCCTCCGCCTCGCCTTCGCGCAGGCCCCGGCCTCCGAGGCCAACGCCGCCATCTCGCGCACCCGCGAGGAGCAGGAGGACTCGAGGAGCTATGAGCTCGTGCTGCCGGGGGGAGACGTCCGCGCCTTCCTGCTGGAGCGCGCGCTGCCAAAGCTCGTGGACTACCTGGAGTCGGTGGGCGCGAAGCTGCCGGGCTGCGGCGGCGTGTTCCTGTCGGTGTTCGCTGGGGACACGCTCCACTTCATCCACGCCCGCGATGCGATGCAGCTTCTGGCCGAGTGGAGCGGGGCCTCCTTGGAGGAGCTGAAGCGCCGCTACGGCCCGAGGTAGCTCGGTATAGGCTGCCGCGCCACCTTGGAGACTGCCTTGCGCCCAGCGCCTCTGTTCCAGCTGTCCGCCCTGCTCTGCCTCTCGTTCCTGTCGTCGCCGGTCCTCGCGGCGCCTCCCGCCAAGGAGGACCCTTCCCGCGCTGACGTGTCCCGGCTGCTCGCCAGCATCCTGGGGGACACCCCTCTGGTGAGCGATCTCCAGTCGCTCAGCGATGAGATCGGTGGCAGGGCCACGGGCTCGCCGGCCAACCTGCGCTCGGTGGAGTGGGCGCTGGCGCGCTTCCATGAGGCGGGAGTGGAGGCGCGCAAGGAGCCCTTCCAGATGCCCTCGCTGTGGCTGGAGCGCGCGGCGCGTGCCACGGTGCGCGGGGAGAACCTCAGTTACACGCCTCGCGTGGCGGCCATGCCCTTCTCCACCAGCACGCCCAAGGGTGGGCTCACGGCGCCGTTGATCGATGGGCGCAAGGGCTCCGAGAAGGACTTCCAGGCGCTCGGGGCCAAGGTCCGCGGGGCGTTCCTGCTCATCGAGACGGAGGAGCTCAAGGACGTCGACGGCTTGTTCCGCGAGTACGCCGAGAGCGCGGCCATTGAAGAGCGCGCCTTCGCCGCGGGCGTGGCGGGAGTCATCTACATGGGCTCACGGCCCAACAACCTGCTCTACCGCCACAACGTGGCCGTGGGCCTGCGCAACACTCGGCCCATGTTCGTGATGGAGCGGGACGCAGCGCTGCGGGCACTGCGGCTGATCCGCGGCGGCAAGGCGCTGACCATCACTGCCGAGCTGGACCTCCAGACTGGCCCCGCTTACACGAGCTACAACGTCGTCGGTGAGATCCGCGGCTCCACGCGCCCCGAGGAGGTGGTCCTCGTGGGTGCGCACCTGGACTCGTGGGACCTGGGCACAGGCGTGCTGGACAATGGCGCCAACGTGGCGGCGCTCATCGACGTGGCGCGGCAGATGAAGCGGCTGGGCCTCCAGCCGGCTCGCACGATCCGCTTCGCGCTGTGGAACGGCGAGGAGCAGGGCATGTACGGCTCGTGGGGCTACACGCGGACGCACGAGGCGGAGCTGGACCAGCACGTGATGGCGTCCTCGTTCGACATCGGCTGTGGGCGCATCAACGGCTTCTTCACTGGACGCCGCCCTGAGCTGCCCCCTCTGGTGGACCGGGCGCTCGAGCCAGTGAAGGGGCTGGGGCCCTTCACGCAGGTGGATGACCCCATCGTCGGCACGGACAACTTCGACTTCATGCTGCACGGCGTGCCGAACCTCGTGGCGAGCCAGGAGCCCGCGCTCTATGGGCCCAACTACCACGCGCGCTCGGATGAGATGGACAAGTGCGACCTGCACCAGCTGCGGCTCAACACGGCCATCATCGCCGCGCTGGCCTACGGGTTCGCGCAGCAGGACGGCGCGAAGCTGCCCCGGCAAACCCGCGCGCAAGTGGAGGAGATGGCGCGCGCCACCGACCTCCTCCAGCAGATGAAGTCCTTCAACGTCTACGAGGATTGGGCCGCTGGAAAGCGCGGCCGGAAGTAGCTCACCGTCGTCCCCTGAGGAGCCGCGCCATGATTGATTTCTACACGTGGGCCACGCCGAACGGCTGGAAGATCTCTACCACCCTGGAGGAGCTGGGGCTGCCCTACACAGTGCACCCCATCGACATCAGCAAGGGTGAGCAGAAGAAGCCCGAGTTCCTGAAGATCAACCCGAATGGGCGCATCCCGGCCATCGTGGACCGCGAAGAGGACAACTTCGCGGTGTTCGAATCGGGGGCCATCATGATCTACCTGGCGGAGAAGACCGGGAAGCTGATGCCCACGGACCGCAAGGGGCGCTCGCGGGTCATCCAGTGGCTCATGTTCCAGATGAGCGGGGTAGGCCCCATGCAGGGGCAGGCCAACGTCTTCTTCCGCTACTTCCCGGAGAAGATTCCCTCGGCCATCCAGCGCTACCAGAATGAGACTCGGCGGCTCTACACCGTGCTCGACACCCGGCTCCAGGAGAGCGAGTACCTGGCGGGGGACTACAGCATCGCGGACATCGCCACCTGGGCCTGGGTGCGCGCCTACGACTGGGCCGGTGTGTCGGTGGAGGGGCTGACCCAGCTGCAGCGGTGGCTGGCCGCCATCGAGCAGCGGCCCGCGGCGCAGCGGGGGCTAAAGATCCCTCACGAGCTCAAGCTGGGGTCCGCTGCCGACCAGGAGAAGCTGGCCCAGTCGGGTCAGAGCATCGTGCAGCGCTAAGGGGCAGCCCCGTTCTGAAAGACAGCTTCGTCTTTTGAGCTCACAGGGAGCGGGTAGCGATCTCCGTGAGCTCCTCGTCCGTGAGAGCCAGCGGGTTGGCCTTCATGCTGCTGGCCACCTTGGCCTTCTCTACCAGCCGGGGGACCTCTGCCTCCGTCAACCCGTAGCGGCGCAGTCCCGGCACGCTCAGCGCCTGGCACAGCTCCTTCACCCAGGTGATGGCGTCCTCCGCCTTCGCCTCGGGCCGGCCGGTGAGCAGCGCCGCTACCTCCTGGAAGCGCGGAAGCGCTGGGTGCTGGGCCGCACGCGCCCGCATGGCCCGCAGGTTCACCTCCAGGGCCGCCGCCAGCAGCGCCGCGCACACCGCCCCGTGCGGCGCCTGGAACATGCCGCCCATGGGCGCCGCGAAGCCGTGCACCGCGCCGAGCCCCGAGTTCGCCAGGCACAGCCCTCCGAAGAGGCTCGCCAGCGCCAGGTCCTCTCGCGCCGCCGCGTCGAAGTCCTCCAGCACCGCCCGCCGCAGCGAGCGCGCCGAGCGCCGCATGCCCTCGCGCGCCAGCGTGTCCGTGAGTGGGTTGGCCCGAGCCGAGATGAACGGCTCGATGAGCTGAGAGAGCGCGTCCAAGCCGCTCGAAGCAATCACTGGCCCCGGCGTCCCCTTCAATAGATCCGGATCCACCAGCGCCACGCGCGGCAACATGAGCGGGCTGCGCAGGCTGGCCTTCACCTTCTCTTCCTTCGAGCCCAGCACCGCGTTGCGTGTCACCTCCGAGCCTGTCCCCGCCGTCGTCGGAATGGCGACCATCGGCACGGAGGGATGCGTCAGAGGCCGCCCGCGCCCGATCACCTCCAGGTAGTCGAGCGGATCTCCGCCATTCGCCGCCAGCGCCGCGATGGCCTTGCCCGCGTCCAACACACTGCCTCCGCCCAGCGCCACCAGCGCATCACAGCCCGCCGCGATGGCCGTCGCCGTGCCCTCCCGGGCCAGTTCCAGCGTGGGCTCGCCCTCCACCCGGAATAGGACGGTAGACAGCCCCAGCCGATCCAGGCCCTCGCGCAGCGGCGCCGCGCGCACCGGCGTGCTCCCGGTGACGATCATCACCCGACGGCCTCCCAGGGCCCGCACCACCTCGGGCGCCTCGGCCAGCCGGCCCGCTCCGAAGAGGACGCGCGTCGCAGTGGCGAACTCGAACGCCAGGCCGCCGCTCATGTCACCACCCCTCGTTGCCCGGGAAGCAGTTGATGTACTTCCGGCTCGTGCGCGGCTCCGCCATCATCGGAGCCACTGTGTCGCGCCACTTGAGGTAGTGCGCCGTCTCCTTGTGCGCGGCCGGCGCCTCGGGCGTGCGGTACACCTCCACCAGCACGAAGCGCGTCTTGTCGTCCGCCTCCTGCACCACATCGAAGCGGGCGATCCCCGGCTCCTTCACGCTCTCGCGCGCATTGGCCAGCGAGGCTTCTCGGAAGGCGTCGACGTGCTCCGGTTTGACGTGAACATAGACGTGGACGATCAGCAGGCTCTGCGACATGCGCCCAGGGTACCACGCCAGAGCCTCCATCGCCGCGCCCTCCACCCCGAGGGGAACTTCGGCTCCGGCAAGGATATCGTGGACTCGGTGTTCGGCGGATCCGGCCTCCCGCGTGAGGGAGGCCCCCCTCATGAGGAGGATGAATGCGAAGCAATCTTCGGTGGCTCGGGCTGGTAGGCGCGGCGCTCCTGTGGGCTTGCGGAGGGGAAGAGCCCCCCGCGCAAAAGGTGACGCTCCGCGTTCCCATGTATCCGTACATCCCGGACTCGGCCGGGGATGGATTCAAGGCGTTGACGGCCCGCATCAAGAAGGACTTCGAGGCGAGCCACCCGAATGTCGATCTGGTGCTCAACCCGGCCTGCGACCAGGAGATCGACTTCTATGATCCGGACGGCATCGCCCGCTCCCTGAAGGGCGAGAGCCCCTGCGCGTACGACGTCATCGAGACGGACACCGCCCTCCTGGGCGAGCTGGTGGCCACGGGAGCGCTGCGCCCCTGGCCGCGCGTGCCGGCGGAGTGGGTCCAATACCATCCCTCGGGGATTCAGGCCTCCACGCCGTCCTCGCCTGCGGCGCTCTATGGCGTGCCCCACTGGCTGTGCAACCACTTCATCATGTCGCGCAGCGAGAGCGTGCGTCAGGCCCAGACGGCCACGCAGCTCGTCCAGGCGCTGGAGGGCCTGGGCACCCCCGAGGCCGGCACCGCCGTGGACATGCTCGGCAGCTGGAACCTGCCCTCGCTCTACCTGGATGGGTGGTCGGACAAGTACGGGGGCGAGTCGCTGCGGGCCGCGGTGACGACGTCGAGCTACGACCAGGGCGTCCTCGACTCCATGCACGCCTTCGTCCGCACCTGCGCCTCCGCTGATGGCACGAACCCCTGCATCGACGGAACGTACGGCCTGTCCGAGAACTTCGACCTGCCCGCGCAGCTCTTCGCGCAGGGGAAGGTGGACTCCACGCTGGGCTACTCGGAGCGCCTGCACACCATCATCAAGAGCCTGCCCGCGGGCTCCAGCGCCTCCGCCATCAAGATCTCCTCGGCGCCGCTGGGCAGTGGCAACACGCCCATCCTGTTCACCGACTCCTACCTCCTGGGCGTCAACTGCACGGGCGACTGCGAGAAGGCGGCGCTCGCGTTCGCCGACTACATGAGCCAGCCGGGCACCTACGAGTGGATCCTCATGAGCGAGGATGCCCCCGAGGCCAGCCGCGTGCCCCGGTACCTGCTCCCCGCCGTGCTCGACGCCTATGACATGCCGAAGCTCCGCGCCGATCCCTTCTATCCCGTGCTCGGCACCTTGACGCGCAACGGCGTGCCCTTCCCCAACAGCGGCCTGTACGGCATCCGCAAGCAGATGGAAGCCGACATCAAAGCCGTGCTCAGCTCGCCGTGATGATCCGCCACTCGCTCTTGCCGCGACTCCTGGGCTGCCTCCTCGGCGGTCTCCTGCTGTCCACCACCGCAGGGGCACAGCCCTCCTCGGAGGGCCCCGCCCCTCGCCCACCTACGAAGGAGGAGCTGACGCGCTACCCGTGGCTGTCCAAGGACGCTCGGGTGCGCTCGCTGGAGGCCGCCTTCCCGCCTCCCTCCGGCTACACCCGGGTGGCGGTGGAGCCGGGCTCGTTCGGGGCATGGCTGCGAGGCTTGCCGCTGCGGCCCGCGGGCTCGCCCGCGCGCGACTTCCGTGGCGGACAGGTGCTGGCCGGGGATGACTCCCGGCTGGCGGCGGTGGCGGAGCTGGACATCGGCTCGGCCAACCTCCAGCAGTGCGCGGACTCCATCATCCGCCTCCACGCCGAGTGGCTCTGGGTCCAGAACCAGAAGGACCGCATCGCCTACCGCTTCACCAGCGGGGACCTGGCCACCTGGAGCAAGTACGCCGCCGGAGACCGGGCGAAGATCTCCGGCTCGAAGGTGAAGTGGACGCGCAGCGCCTCGGCGGACAGCTCGCGCACGTCCTTCCGCGCCTACCTGGACCTGGTCTTCACCTACGCGGGGACGCTGTCGCTGCAGGAGCTGAAGCAGCGGCCCTCGCGCGAGACCGCACGGCCCGGAGACTTCTTCGTGCTCGGAGGCAGCCCGGGGCACGCGGTGCTCGTCCTGGACGTGGCCGTGAACGCACAAGGCGAGCGGGTGGCCCTTCTGGGCCAGGGCTTCATTCCGGCGCAAGATTTCCAGGTGCTGTCTCCGGGCCAGGACGGGCCGTGGTTCTCCCTGGAGGCGGATGAGGTGGCCACGCCCTTCTGGAAGCCCTTCCCCTGGTCCTCGCTGCGCAGGCTCTGAGCCGGGAATAAGGGGGGGAATGCAATGTTCGGCCGCCCGCCCGGGTAGACGCCGTGCCCCGGGTTGGCTAACACCCCCATCCCCCTTCTTCCCTGGAGACCCATGAGCCTCAAGCTCTTTCCCCGCTTCTTCTGGGCCCCGGGCGCGCTCAGCGCCCTGTTGCTCACCAGCTGCGCCACCAGCTCTCAGGCGCCCGACGCCAATGCCGCGGCGCAGAAGGCCACGGGCAAGCTCGGCATCGAGTTGAAGAACTTCGATCCCTCCGTGCGCCCCCAGGATGACTTCTACAAGCACGTGAACGGCACCTGGGCGAAGACCGCCACGATGCCGGCGGACCGCGCCCGCTATGGCACCTTCATCGAGCTGGCGGAGAAGAGCGAGAACGCGCTCAAGGCCATCATCGAGGAGACCGCCGCGCAGAAGGATCTCCAGCAGGGCACGGACGCCCAGAAGGTGCGCGACCTGTACGCGAGCTTCATGGACACCCAGCGCATCGAGCAGCTGGGCCTGGAGCCCATCCGCGCGGACCTGCAGCGGGTGGCGGCGCTGAAGAGCCCCAACGAGTACCCGGCGCTGTTCGCCGAGTTCTACCGCTGGGGCGTCCCGACGCCGCTGGCGGCGTTCGTGGGCCAGGATGCCAAGCAGGCCACGCGCTACATCCTCTACGCGAACCAGGCGGGCCTGGGCCTGCCGGACCGGGACTACTACTTCAAGCAGGAGCCGCGCTTCGCCGAGGTGCGTGCCGCCTACCAGAAGTACGTGGAGCAGCTGCTCGCGCTGGCCGGTGAGAAGGACGCGGCGAGCGCGGCCAAGAACATCGTGGATCTGGAGACGAAGCTGGCCGAGAAGAGCTGGGACCGGGTGCGCAACCGGGACCGCGAGGCCACCTACAACCTGAAGACGGTGGACGAGCTGGAGAAGCTCACCCCGGGCTTCGCGTGGAAGAGCTACCTGAAGGCCCTGGGCGCGGAGAACACGCCGGGCGTCATCGTCCGCCAGCCGGACTACTTCCAGGCCCTCTCCGAGGTGCTCACGAAGACGCCGCTGCCGGTGATGAAGCAGTACCTCACCTACAAGCTGCTGGATGCGTACGCGCCGCTGCTGAACAAGTCCTTCGAGGACCTGAACTTCCAGTTCCGCGGCAAGACGCTGCAGGGCCAGGAGGAGAACCGCCCCCGCTGGAAGCGCGGCGTGGAGATGGTGGAGTTCTCGCTGGGCGAGGTGGTGGGCAAGCTCTACGTGGAGCGCCACTTCAGCCCCGAGTCCAAGAAGCGCATGGTGGAGCTGGTGAGCAACCTGCGCGCCGCCTTCAAGGAGGGCATCGAGCAGCTCGACTGGATGAGCCCGGCCACCAAGGCGCAGGCTCAGGACAAGCTCTCCAAGTTCAACGTGAAGATCGGCTACCCGGACAAGTGGCGCGACTACTCCAAGCTGGAGATCTCCTCAGGAGACCTGGTGGGCAATGACAAGCGCGCCACCGCGTTCGAGATCCAGCGCAACATGGACAAGCTGGGCAAGCCCATCGACCGCACCGAGTGGGGCATGACGCCGCAGACGGTGAACGCGTACTACAACCCCTCGCTGAACGAGATCGTCTTCCCGGCCGCCATTCTCCAGCCGCCGTTCTTCGATCCCGAGGCGGATGACGCGGTGAACTACGGCGGCATCGGCGGCGTGATTGGCCACGAGATCAGCCACGGCTTCGATGACCAGGGCAGCCGCTCGGATGGCGACGGCAACCTGCGCGACTGGTGGACGGCCGAGGACAAGAAGGCCTTCGAGCAGCGCACCTCCATGCTGGTGGAGCAGTACAACAGCTTCAAGCCCATCGACCAGATGTCGGTGAACGGCAAGCTGACGCTGGGCGAGAACATCGGCGACCTGAGCGGCCTGACGGTCTCCTACCGCGCCTACAAGCTGTCGCTGAAGGGCCAGGAGGCCCCGGTCATCCAGGGCTTCACCGGCGACCAGCGCTTCTTCTTCGGCTGGGGGCAGGTGTGGCGCTCGCTCTTCCGCGATGACTACCTGCGGCAGATGCTGGTGACGGATCCGCACTCGCCGGGACCGATCCGCGTCAACGGCGTGGTGCGGAACATGCCGGAGTACATCCAGGCCTTCGGCGTGAAGGAGGGCGACGGCGCGTGGCTGCCGCCCGAGCAGCGCGTGAAAATCTGGTAGCGCCGCACGCAGGTTGAAGTGGGGAGGGACGCATCCGCCCTCCCCGCTTCAGGCCCGGGACTCCCGCGCTCCCTGCGCCTCCAGCGGGAGCTCGAGGATGAAGGTCGCGCCCTGCTCCTTCCCGGAACTCTCGCACGTGAGAGAGCCGCCCAGTTCCTGGGCCGTCAGGGAGCTGAGGTGCAACCCGAAGCCGTGCCCAGCCTGCCGGGTGGTGAACCCCTGGGTGAAGACGCGGGGCAGGTGCTCGGGAGCAATGCCCACCCCGTTGTCGGCCACCTCGACATGCAGCCGGCCCTCGGGCGCGTGCTCCACCCGCACGGTGATCCCCTTGTCCGGGCGAGCGCTCTCCTCCAGCGCCTGCTGCGCGTTGGTGAGGAGGTTGGTCAGGATCTGCAGCAGCTTGTACCGATCCACTTCCACCGCAGGCACCTGGCTGTACTCCGTCCGCACGTGGATGCCGGAGCGCTCGAAGGATGCGCTCATCAAGCGCAGCGCATCGTCGATGAGCTGAGGCACGAGCACCTCCTCCACGAGGCCGATGGGACGCGCATGCTCCTGCTGCACGCTCACCATGGCCCGGACGTCCTCGATCCCCCGGCCCAGGGTGTGCACCTCCGCCACGAGGGTCTCCTGCTCCTGAGCGAGCTCCCGGGAGAGCTGCCGGAGGTAGGTGGGAATCTGCTGACCGCGAGGATCCTCGGTGAGGAAAGTGCCCAGCTCCCCCGCGTGCGCGTCCAGCAACTCGGCGACGCGGGCCACCCCCGAGAGCCGCAGGGCCTGTGAGCGCTCGGCCACCAGCCCCATCGACACGGTGATCGAGTTGAGCACATTGCCCATGTTGTGAAGGACGCCGATGGCCATCTCCGCCTTGCCCGCCTGGCGCGACACCTCCAGCAGGCTCCGGTGCATCTCGGCCAGCCGGCTCTCGCTCGCCCGGAGCGCCGCGAACGCCTCCGCCCGCGAGGCGCTGTGCAGCCAGCTCAGCCCCCAGCCGCTGAACAGGGTCACCGCGGCGAAGAAGGACATCATCTCCGACTGCTCATTCTCGAAGAGCGGGCGGTCGAACCGGAACCCTGCCTGGGCCCAGGGGTAGAGGAACAGCGTGTTGAGCGCCATCACTCCGGTGAAGACGAGCCCCGTGCGCGCGCCCAGCAGATACACAGCCAGGGCGGGGGCGAGCATGATCACCGCATGGGTAGGCGCCTGCGGATTTCCCAGCAGGTGGATGGCGAAGACAATGCCGACGCTGAGCGCCGAGCACAGGAGCAGGGCCGGGATGCGGAACGGAGCGCCTCGGCGCACCAGGATCAGGGTGCTCAGGTAAGCGGCCGAGAAGAGAATCCCCGCTGCTCGGAAGAGCGTGCCGTGCGCGGGCGCCTCGGGGCCGAACATGTTCAGCAGGGCGAGCGCGAGGTTGAGCGCCGCCGCGCCCACCAGCACCCGAAACCGGCCAAGCTCATGCGGAGGAAACCGGCGCTGCTCCTCATGGAGCAGCAAGTCCAGGCGCTTCAGGAACCACGTCCGCAAGGTTCGGTGCATGTGGTCCCCTTCCATCCCCAGTCTTCCGCACAGCAGAACCTATTGGCCACCCCTCTGGACAATGCAGGCAGAGGTGTGCCTCTTCACGGCACTGCGGCTCCCGACGAGGCGCTCCACACCGCGAACCAGTCCTGCGTGTCCATCTTCAGCTCGAGCGCCCTCACAGCGGCTGTCACGCGCTCCAGCCGTTGAGTGCCCAACACGGGAATGATGTTCGCCGGGTGCCGCAGCAGCCACGCGTAGATGACCTGATCCATCTCCGCGCCGTACTGCCGGGCCAGCGCAGACAGCACCGCGCGCACCCGGCTCTCCGCCTGTCCCTCGCCCTTCAGCAGGCGCCCGCCCGCCAGCGGCGACCATGCCATGGGGGACATCCGCCGCTGCAGGCACTGGTCCAGCGTCCCGTCCAGGAACGGCTCCAGCCGCAGCGGGTGCAGCTCCACCTGGTTCGTCACCAGCGGCCGGCTCAGGCGGCTGGCCAGCGTGTCCACTTGCGCCGGCGTGAAGTTCGACACGCCCACGTGGCGCACCTTGCCCTGCGTTACCAGCGCGTTCACCGCCTCGGCCACCTCATCCGGGTCCAGCAGCGGGCTCGGCCGGTGCAGCAGCAGCACGTCGAGGTAGTCCGTGCCCAGGTTGCTCAGCGAGCGCTCCACGGACTCGACGATGTGCTGCCGCGAGTAGTCGTAGTGCTTGATCCACGTCTTCGGCCGGGCCGGGTTGACCAGCATGATGCCGCACTTGGTCACCAGCTCCATCCGCTGCCGCAGCCCCGGGCGGGCCTTCAGCGCGGCGCCGAACGCCTCCTCGACGCGGTACCCTCCATAGATGTCCGCGTGATCGAACGTGGTGATGCCACATCCCAGGCACGTCTCGATCAACGTCAGCACCCGCTGGACGTCGGCCCCCTGGCCGTCATCCAGCAGGCGCCACGCGCCGTAAGCGAGCCGGGACACCTCGGGGCCTCCGGGGGACATCTTCACGCGCATGCGGTCCTCACGAGTCATGAAGCCGCCTGCCTAGCACGCCCCCGGCCGCCACCGGAGCCCTGTCATCAGAAGTCCGAGATGCGGTCCGCCAGCTCCGAGTGCAGCACGAACTGGTTGTTGTTGCCCTGCACCCCGGCCACCCGGCGGTTGCGCTCGATCTCGGCCGCGTCCACCGCGTCCGACTTGTTCCACTCGCGCAGCACCGACTCCTCCTCGGGAGGGATGCGCTTGTTGTACTCGGCGGAGAAGTAGAACATCGCGCGCGCCACGTTGCCCTTGTGGTCATCGGGCGGCTCGAACACCTTGCGGCCCTGCGCGTCCGTGCCGAACTTCGCGCCGCTCGGGCTGCTCCACTGCACCTTCTCCACCTTGCCGAACGGGAAGCTGCTGCGCGTGCTGTTCGCCTTGCTGTCCGTGGGGAACAGGTGGTGCAGGTCGCTCTTCGCCGTGCCCGTGGCCCCCTTCGACTGCGGCCACGTGTGCTCCACGTTCATGTCCGAGCTGTTCGGAATCTTGCCGCCGTTGATCTCCCGGTGCGTGTACACGTCGCGCACCTTGCCGTTGTTCACGTCCACGTTGGTGAAGATCTCCTTGCGGGCCTCGCTGTAGCTCACCACGTGCTTGCCCGAGGACGCGCCCTGGATGGCCTTCAGCAGCGCCTGATCCCTCAGGCCCTGGAACGGATCCTCCCCCGTCGGAGGCTGCTGGGGCTCGTCGCTCTTGGCCGTGCCCGTCAGCTCGAGGTTCCACTCCTTCAGCGTGCCCACGTCCTGCTTCGCCGTGTCCTCCACGGTAAGCTTCCAGTCGCCCTTCGTGGACTCGCCCGCGAAGGCGCTCAGGTCGAACGTGGCCTTGAGGTTGTCCTCCGAGCCGCCCTGCTTGTTGGACAGCGTCTGGCTCTTGCCCGAGGGGCTCGTCAGCGTCACCACCAGATCGCCCCGGTACGAGTGCGGAATGTCCACGGACACCTTGCCGCTCTTGAGCGACAGCGCGTCATCGAAGCGAAGCGTGGACTCCACCTTGGAGTTGTCCGGGATGGCCAGGTTCGGCGTGGCGCTGGCGCGGACCGTCTTCTCCGTCTCCGCCGCGGCGCTCGCGGGCTTCGCCGCCGTGGGCGCGAAGAGCGAGCCGAGCTTCGTCAGCGAGTCCGCGCGGGACGGGCTCGACGTGAACGACGAGCGCTCCGAGGCGCGCGGCGTGACGGCGGCGGGAGTGGAACGCAGAGCCTCCCGGGCGAGCGGCGCAGCGACGGGGCGGGGCTGGGAGAGTGAGCGCTGGAGGCTGACGGAATTCATGCCTTTATTATCAGCGCCCAAGACCTACAGTTGCCTCCATTCGACGACGTTTCGGCATTTTTACCTTCAGTGTTACTGGAATCGCCGTCGAGCCGGGCTTGAGGCCCCGTAAGTTCCTGGAATTGCTGGGACTCTAGAAGACCAAGCCGACGCCGGCGTGTGGCAGTGCGGCCATGCCCTCGGCCCACATGAGGGAGACACCCGCGTTGACGAAGAGGCCGAGCCCCGGTCCGGCGATCTCGAAGGAGACGCCGCCGCTGGCACAGGGGAAGGCCCAGTAGGCGGTCTCGGAGCTCTCGTACCGCGAGGCCCCCGCGCCAAACTCGATGAAGGCCCGGTGGTTGGGCCCAGCCATGGTGGCGACCCGGAGCACGCCCTCGGCGGTGCCGAAATAGGGGCCCTCGTTGATGCGGACGTCCTTCACGAAGAGCAGGTTTCCACCCAGTTCCAGCCGCGGCCCCAACACCAAGGCGTAGCCAAACTTGGCCCCGGCCACCGCCGCAGCGCCGTTCGTCGAGAGGAGACCTCCGCCCACCAGTTCCACTCGCCACTTCTGGCAAATGCCGTAGGAGCTCCGGTAGCAGATCGGATCATCCACCTCGTCGTTGAAGCTGGCCCTCCGGCGCCGGGCCGAGGCCTCCCCGGGGAACAGCACCATGAGAGCAAACCCGAGACAGCACAGGGCCCAGAGTTTCTTCGCGTGGAGTTTCAACATGACACTCCCATCGTACACCGCCTGAGCGGCGCGCGGATCAGGGGGGCCTCGTCTTCAGTGGGGCGTGGGGCTCCCGGTACATTTGTCTCCATGGGAGAGCGTCGAGTAAGCCGGAAGGCCGTGGGTGTGGGTGGAGCCCTCATGGCCTTGCTGCTGCTGCTGGGGCTCGGTCTCTGGAGGAGCGCAGAAGACGAGGTACCCGCCTCGCGGACGCGCCCAGGTCCTCGCGGCCCGAAGACGTCGTCCCGGGCCCGTCCGCAGCCCGTGTCCGGTGAGCGAGCCCTCGACGACTCGCCCCGCTCCATGGGAGCGCCGTCCCACGCAGGGGCCCTGGTGGTGGAGGTCCTCTCCAAGGACGCGCCGCTGCCCGGCGCATCCGTGCAGCTCTACGCACGGCAGCCTGCGGAGCTCCTCTCCTTCCCGGCGCAGTGGATCGGTGTGGACAGCGGGGTGACGGGAGCTGATGGACGGTGGACTCCGCCCGTGGCGCCCGGGAGCTATTACGTGACGGTCCACGCGGAGGGGCTCGCTCCAGGCTATGTGACGGTGGTGCAGCCCCCGGGGCCTGCGAGGACCCGCGTGCGGCTGAACCTGGAGCGAGCGGCTGAGCTGTCCGGCCTCATCCTGGAGAAGGAGACGGGCAAGCCCATCGAGAACGCGGAGATCCTCGTGACGCCTCCAGGCGTCATGTCCGCACCGCAGGCACGGCCCGACTCCCCCGAGGACGAGGGCCTCCTGGCCACGAGCAACGAGGCTGGCGAGTTCATGCTCTCGGGCCTGGCCCCAGGCACCTATCGCGTCGAGGCACAGGCCTCGGGCTACGCCCGGGTGGAGATCCCAGTCTTCGGGATTCCGCAGAGCCGCCTCACGCTGGAGCTGTCTCGGTCCGGGCAGCTCGAAGGAACGGTGGTGCATGCGGATGGGGCACCCGCCCCGGGAGCGGAGGTCTCCACCACCAGTTCCCAATATGACGCGACAGTCCTCACGGACGGCGAGGGACACTTCGCCATCGATGTGCCTCCGGGGACCTATACCGTGTCCTCGCGACAGGGCGAGGAGACCGGAGTGCTGGACGCGGTGGCGGTGGACGAGGGGGATCGCGTGCGTGGGCTGCGTGTCACGCTCGGCGCGGGTGCGCGGCTCTCGGGGACGATGCTTCGAAAGGATGGCTCGCCGGTGATCGGCGCGAAGGTGGAGACCTGGCGCCGCATGGCAGGATCGTCGGGCCTGGCTCACCGGAGCCGTGCGCTCGCGGTGACGGATGAGCACGGCGCGTTCACCCTCGGTCCACTGGCGCCGGGAACCCATGTCCCGGGAGTCGCCCTCCCGCAAAGAGGCCGGTACAGGCCCCCACCCGTCACCTTGGCCGCGGGCGAGCATGCCTCCGTGGTGTGGACCTGCGAGCCTCGCGATGACGTGACATGCCAGGTCCCAGAGGCCACGGAGGGTTCCGCGCAGCCTGCGCTGGCGGCCATTCGAGGCCGGGTCCTCCACCCGTTGGGGATTCCCGTGGGACGCATTGAGGTCATCATCCCTTCCGGGGACCGAAAGGAGGGCTGGAATTACTATTCCGATTTCACCGGTGACCGGTTCGATCTGCGAGGGCTTGCCCCAGGGCTCAAGCACTTCGCGGTGAAGGCGGAGGATATGGCGGCCACGGTCGCCGTCGAGCTGCAGCCAGGAGAGCTGAAGGAGCTGGAGGTCACCGTCACGCCCGGAGTCACCATGAAGGGACGGCTCATCGATGAGGCCTCGCGGCAACCGCTGGAGAATGGCTGGGTGCACCACCCGCTGATTTACATGCGCAACACCATGGGGAGGGGCGGCACGGGGAAGGATGGCCGCTTCAGCTTCGCTGGCGTCCAACCCGGAGAATTCCTTCTCAAAGTCACGCGAGGAACCCAGCAGGGAATTCTCCGTGGAGCTCCCTCCACGACCCATCCTGTGAAGGTCCTGCCGGATCAGGACAACGACGTGGGAGACATCATCGTCCCCACGCCGTGAGGATGGAGCCGCTCACTCCCAGGGAGCGGTCATCAGCTCACCGAAGCGCAGGCCCAGCTCCAGGCGCCCTGTCAGCGCCTGCCCCCAGGCGGTGGCCTCGGCGACCCAACCGGCCATATCGAGTCCCGCCGATGAGAGGGCCTTCAAAGGATCCCCCAGGCCCAGGGTCTTCAACAGCCGCGCGTAGTCCAGCAGCGTGGGGAGCGCCTTGCCCGGAAAGATGATCTCCATGTCGATGGACTTGCTGTCGATGCGCGGGCGCAGCTTTCGCGTCGCCGCCTCTGGCTCCGAGGTTTGTTCGAGCGTGTCAGCGAGGTGCGCCGCCTGCTCGGCACGCTGGGCCTCCAGCACGCGCCGCGCCTCCTCCGCCTTGCGCCGGGATTCCTCCGCAGCCTTCTCGGCCTCCCGGGCCTGGCGCTCCATGTCGCGGCGCCGGGATTCCTCCACCTTCCGCCGCAGCTCCTCCTGCCACTGCCGGTCCGCCTCCTCGCGCAGCGCTTCGAGGCGCTCGCGCATCAGCCGGACCTCGGTGTGCAGTTCCTCCAGGAAGTCCCGCCGGGGTGCCCGGTCAGTCGTTTCGGGCGGTGTGGTCTGCACGCGCCGCTCGAACCCGGGGAACCACTCCAGGAAGCGCTCGACCTCCGGAGCGAGCTCGTCCGCTCCTGCCCGGAACGCATTGGCCAGCGCCGCCGCCGCGTAGAACACGGCCAGGGAGGTGGTGCGAGGCTGGAGCATCACCCTGTCTGCCGCCGCGGAGAGCACGCACTGCACGCGCCTCGGCAGCTCATCCACGGGAGCATCCTGCATCAGGAGATCCGCCTGACGCGCAAACCCCTCCGGATCCACATGCCACCACGCCTGAAAGCGCGTGACGGCATCCTCTGGCGACGCGAGCTGCCGCTCCCACAGCTCCTGCCGCCACGGGGCGAAGACGAAGAGCAGATCCGCGCGCTCGTCCGGGTGCTCGTGGAAGCGCTGCCACACGGCATCGATGAGCACGACCCGGCCGACAATGCCGCTCCAGTCACGCACCGCCTGCTTCAGCGGCTCCAGCAGCGCCTGCCGTCCAGGGCCTTCCCATACCGCGTTCAGCACGCGGGCGGCCTGTTCCGGCGGCTCCTGCCAGTCCTGGAGGCGCGAGGTCAGCGTCATGAGCGCCTGGGCCAGCGGAGCACCGCTCTCCGCCTCGCGCGCCCACTGGTTCAGCAGCGGCTCCTCCTGGGGGCCTGCCAGCGCGAGGAAGCGCGAGAAGCCGATGTCCTCCAGGCTGCGCGCCCGTACGTCCGCGGGCGCTCGCGCGAGGGTCTCGGCCGTGGCCTCCACGAAGACCCGCGCCGGGCCCGCTGCCACCGGTGGCTCACCCACCCATCGAAGGAGGCGCAGGGCCACCTCGGGAGGCGCCCCGGGAAGCACAACCCGCGCCCAATAGCTCCAGCGATCCCGGGCGGCCTCGGACCACCCCGCGAAGGGACGCCCCTCCACCAATGGGAGCAGAGCCTCTGTCAAACGGCCGGGGCCCTGCTCCGAGCGGGAGAGCAGCGCCTCCAGCGCCTCGTCCGGCACCTCCTGCGGGAGCGTCGCGACCACGTCTCGCACGAAGCCCGCGTCTCCCCTGCGAACCAGCTGCTCGAAGAGGCTCGCCGATCGCAAGGTGGTCAAAACCCGGCGGGCCCGGGAGACCTTCTGAGTGTCCTGCGATCCGAGCGCTGCCAGCAGCTCCGCCTCGTTATCCAGGCACAGCGCGCACTCGAAGCGCACGTCGGGATCCGGATGCTCGAGCCCCTGCCGGAGAGCGAAGAGCACATCCACCTCGAGTTCCTTCCCCCGAGACGCCCGCGCCCACGCCACCGCGGCCCGGGCAGTCAGCTCCGGCTGAGCCATGGCGCGGCGCGCGATCTCCCGCACCTGCTCCCAGCCCTTCACCCCAATCCGGATCCACTCGAACACCCGCCAGCGGGACACGGCGAGCGCGGTCTCCACACGGATCCGTTCCCGGTCGTCGCTCAGGCACGAGCGCACCAGATAGGAGAGTTCTTGGGAGACCTTGCCCTGGTGCACCAGCGCGAGCCCGGCCAGCTGCCGCACCTCCCACGAGGCGCCCTTGGCGAACAGGCCCTCCAGCGTCTCGGGGTGCTCGAGAGGGCCGCCCTCCGGTGACACCAGCCTCAGCCCTCCGGGTATGAGCGCAGCCAGCTGCTCCACCGCGTCCTCGACGAAGCCCTTCTGGAGCAGGTGCTCCTCGCAGCGGCGCACGTCCTCGAGCAGCGGCCAGGCCTTCTCCCACTGCGCGGCGTACTGCTGCTCCATCCACTCCGCTTGCCCAGGCTCCAGCGCGGCCACCCGCTGCGCCAGGGCGAAGCGATCCACACCGGCCTGAAGCAACGTGCGCGCGGCGCCATGGCGCTCCAAGGGCACCTCACCACAGCCGCACGTGGGACACATCCCGTGCGGAGCCTTGAAACGGAGACAGGCCGGGCAACGGACCTCCGCGCCTCGGCGCAGGGAACTCTCGGGGACAGCAGCCATGTCTAACTCTTTAGTCCATCGCCGGGGGGCAGCGACGATCACCTCCACACACCTCCCACTGTCCGATTGCGTTCAGTGGTGAACCCCCGTTCTTCTGACGCGTCCTCCGTCAGAGCGAGGATGTCAGCAACATCTCTTAGAGTGGAAAACCTGTAATTCGCAGTGAAACGAGGTGACTGATGAGAGTCTTCACCGTAGCGAAGCTGGCTGTGTCCTGCATGGCCGTATCCCTGCTGACGGCATGCCCGAAGTCGCCGACGCCTCCAGACGACGGAAAACCGCCGGGCGACTGCCCCAGTGGCGTGACGCTGACGGCGGCGCAGGCCGCGCAGGAGAAGTTCGTCAAGGTCGACAAGCCCATCTCCGGCGAGTACGTGGTGGTGCTGAAGGATCCGGCGCCGGGCGTGCAGCCGAAGCCGGTGGCGCCGCTGGCGCAGCAGCTCACGGGCAAGTACGGCGGCACTTCGTTCGCCACGTACGAGAACGCGCTGCGTGGCTTCGCCAGCAAGATGACCGAGGCCCAGGCCCAGGCCATGTCCACCGACGGCGAGGTGGCGTACGTGCAGGAGAACCAGGTGCTGACGGTGTTCGACACGCAGTCGAACGCCACGTGGGGCCTGGACCGGATTGATCAGCGCGACCTGCCGCTGGACACGAAGTACACGTCCGCGGCCCAGGGCAAGGGCGTGCACGCGTACATCATCGACACGGGCATCCGCATCTCGCACAGCGAGTTCGGCGGGCGCGCGGACGTGGGCTACGACGCCATCGGCGACGGGCAGAAGGGCAACGACTGCAACGGCCACGGCACGCACGTGGCGGGCACGGTGGGTGGCAGCACCTTCGGCGTGGCGAAGAACGTGCTGCTGCACGCGGTGCGCGTGCTGAGCTGCTCGGGCTCGGGCTCGACGGCCGGCGTGGTTGCGGGCATCGACTGGGTGACGAGCAACCGGCAGCTGCCCGCGGTGGCCAACATGAGCCTGGGTGGCGGCGCGGACCGGGCGCTGGATGACGCGGTTCGCCGGTCCGTGGCCGCAGGCGTGGTGTACGCGCTGGCGGCGGGCAACGACAACAAGGACGCGTGCAACACCTCGCCGTCGCGCACGGCCGAGGCCATCACCGTGGGCGCGACAACGAAGGACGACACGCGGGCCACTTTCTCCAACTTTGGCGGCTGCGTGGACATCTTCGCGCCGGGCCACAACATCACCTCGTCGTGGAACACGGGCGACGCGGACAACAAGACGATCAGCGGCACGTCCATGGCCACTCCGCACGTGGCGGGCATGGCGGCGCTCTACCTGGGCGCCCACCCGAACGCCTCGCCGAACGACGTGGCCAAGGCGCTGCTGGACAACTCGACGCCCAACAAGGTGGGCTCGCCGGGCAAGTGCTCGCCGAACAAGCTGGGCTACATGGGCTTCATCGGCGGCGGCACGCCGGCGTCCACCCCGTCCTCCGCGCAGTAAGCGCGCCCCAGCCGTTGCTGTGAAAGAGAAAGGCCCCGGGTTCTCGCGAGCCTGGGGCCTTTTGCTATTCGGAGTGAGGGGCGCTCCTCACTGGGGCTTGGTGAAGGGCACGTCCAGCACGGGCAGCTTCTTGGCGTTCGGCAAGTCGTAGTGCCACCACTCCATCTGGTTGCGCTTGAAGCCGACGCCCTCCATGGCCTCGCGGAGAATCTCCCGGTGCTTGCGCGAGGCCTCCGTGCCGCCCTTGTAGCCGTGGTGCGCCGCGGGGGTGAAGTCGTCGAACTTCGTGGGCATCTCTACGTCGCCGCCCTCGGTGGTGACCATCGTCAGGTCCACCGCCGCACCCCGGTTGTGGTTCGAGCCGAACTTCGGATTCGCCACGTAGCCGGGCTGGGGCATGATCTTCCACATCTCGTACTGCACGGCGCGCGGACGGTAGCAGTCGTAGACCTTCAGCCGGTAGCCCTGGGGCCGCAGCGTGTCCGCCGCCTTCTTCAGCCGCTGCACCGTGTCCTTCAGCAGCATGCAGCGCGCGTCCGCCGGGTACACAGCCCGCTTCAGGAAGTTGTCCTCCGTGGCGTAGCGCAGGTCCACCACGAGATCCGGAATCACCTCCGTGGCGTCCACCACCGCCGGCTCGCCCGCGGACAGCCACAGCGTCACCACCAGCTTCGCCGCAGGCAGCATGTCACTTCCCCTCCGTCGTGTACGCAGTTGGATCCGGGACTCCCGCGTCCTCGAAGCCCTTCTTGCGCAGCAGGCAGCTGTCGCAGCGCCCACAAGCGCGGCCCTGGGTGTCCGGGTCGTAGCACGAGTGTGTCATCCCGTAGTCTACGCCCAGCCGAACGCCCTCGTGGATGATCTCCGCCTTCGTCATCCCCGACAGCGGCGCGTGGATGTGGAAGCGCGCACCCTCCACGCCCGCCTTCGTCGCCAGGTTCGCCAGCGTCTCGAAGGCCCGGATGAACTCCGGCCGGCAGTCCGGGTAACCGCTGTAGTCCACCGCATTCACGCCAATGTAGAGATCCTGCGCCCCCACCACCTCCGCGAGCCCCAGCGCCAGCGAGAGGAAGAGCGTGTTGCGCGCCGGCACGTACGTCACCGGGATGCCGTGCGACATCTCCTTCTCGGGCCGGTCCTTGGGCACCGGGATGTCCGCCGTCAGTGCCGAGCCGCCCACGCTGCGCAGGTCGATGTTCACCACGCGGAAGTCCCTCACGCCCATGCTGGCGACCACCTTGCGCGCCCGCTCCAGCTCCACCGCGTGGCGCTGTCCGTACGCAATGCCGAGGCAGACCGGCTCGAAGCCCGCCGCCTTCGCCATCGCCAGACAGGTGGTGGAGTCCAACCCTCCCGACAACAACACCACAGCCTTCTTCATCAGTTCACCTTGATGCCTTCCACCGTGTACACAGCCTTGCAGGGCTTGGTGCACGTGCAGTTGCTCGTGCCGGGGATGAAGTCATCCGTCAAGGTCCCGCACGCGCGCTGCGCGTCATATCCGTTGGGCGTGGGGCCCGGCGGCTGAGCGCCTCCGTCCTCTGGCACGCCTCCGTCCGCCTGCAGCCCCGAGCACCTGCGGCCCACCAGCTCGTCCTGGCTGTTGCTCAGGAGGACCGTGTCCAGCGTCTCCGCCACCTTCGAGCCCGAGCAGCCCGAGCCGCAGTTCTGGAAGGCCGCCGCCACCTCGTGCGTGGACACCACCCGCTGGCCCTCGTACTGCGCCGAGCGCGAGAAGCCCTGCACCGTGAAGAAGCCCTTGCCGCCGTCCAGCTCGCGCGAGTACGTGCCCTCGAAACGAATGAAGCCTCCGTCACCGAGGTTCACGGGCTCGCCCGGCTGCCCCGTGCACGTGGTGCGATTGCGGTCAATCGTGGCATCGAACCGGAACGTCCCCAGCACTTGATCGCCGGGGTACACCGGGTCGGAGAAGCAGGCCACGGCCACCAGCGCCAGGACCGGGGAGGATGCGAGGACAAGTCGTCGGAGGTGCATGCGAGCGCGCAGCCTACACGAGCTCGAGCACCGTGAGGGCCACCGCGCGGAAGGCCGGGTTGGCGGACAGCACCGCCCCCTCGTCCACGTCGCTCGGGTCTCCGCCGCGCATGTCCGGGTCCAGCCGCGCCAGCACCCGCCCCGCGGCCAGCGAGGCTGGCACCGCGCGGAAGGCCTCCACCGCCGCCTGCTCCAGACCCTCGGCCGAGCCCGGCTTCACGAGCGCAATGCCCTTCTCGCCGAAGCTCAGCGCCAGCGCGCAAAGGTAGCTCAGCTCCACCGGGCCGAAGCACCCCAGAGCCCCTGCTCCCAGCACCAGCTCGTCCGGGCTGGCGAGGTACGCCTCCACCCCTCCCGAAGGATCCAGCAGCAGCTGCGGGTTGCCCGCGCCCAGCTTCTTCAGCGTGGGCCGGAGCGCTGCGTACAGCCGGGGCAGCGTCTCCTCCGTCACAGGCACCGCGCCCGAGGGCGTGGGGTGGCGGAAGGTACCCGGCGGGGGCAACGGCATGACGTGCGCCGAGGGAGCAGGCGACTCGCTGGCGGACAGCGCCGCGGCGATGCCATCCACGCGCTCGGCGGCCTCGTTCCGGCCAAGCTGACGCAGGGCCTCCGCGTACAGCGTCCACCCATCGATATCGATGGTCTTTTCCTTCAGCAGCCCCGGCCACAGGCGCACGGCCAGACTGGCGCCCTCGTGCGAGGGAGCGAGCCGCTCGGCCACCAGGCGCGTGGCCTCGAGCGAGAGGGCCTCCCGCGACAGGAGCCGCTCGGCCAGCTTCACCGCGAACGGGATGAGCTGCGCGTCCAGGTAACCCCGGAGGATGGACTCCAGCACCGAGGGCTCTTCCGTCAGCCGCTCGCGCAGCTGCAGCGCCTCGCCCGTGAGGCCGCGATCCACCGCCAGCCGCACGCGCCGCTGGAGCCGCTCGGGCGTCTCGGGCAACAGCACGAGCTGGGCCGCCGCGTCTCCCGGCCGCTGGAGTGCCTCGTAGGCATCTGCCATGCGCTCGCGGTAGGGCTCCACCGCCTCGGCGCCCGCCAGGGACTCCAGGCGCCCGGCCAGCTGAACGAAGGCCTCGGCGTCATCCTTCTCGTTGTAGAGCGCCAGCAGGTGCTTCACCGCCGGCAGGCACGTGGCGTCCTCCGCCAGGGTGCGCTCGAAGATGTCCCGCGCCCGCGCCTTCCGGGCGTTCGTCAGCAGCAGTTCGCCCAGCTCCAGCCGCAGGGCCACGCGCGCCGAAGTGTCCGTCTCGCCCTCGACAAGCTGGGACAGGGTGTGCTCGGCATCCTCGTTGCGGTTTTCGACACGCTCCAACTGGAGGCGCTCGCGCAGGAAGGCCGCACGGCGCTCCGGCCAGCCCTCCGCCACGGCGCCCAGCGCCTCGAGCTTCTCCTCGGTGGGCAGCACCCGGACTCGGACGAGCACCGCCTCGGAGAGCTTCTCCGGCAGCTTGCCGATTCCTGGCAGCAGACTCGTGAGCCGGGTGTCGAAGTCCGGGCCCGAGGCCAGCGCGTCGAAAGCGCTCAGGCGCAGTTCCACAGGTGCCTGCTCCGCATCGAGCACCTCTCCTCGCAGCGTGACCGCGAGCTCGTCGTCGCGCTCGGCGCGGAGGTCCGCCAGCCGCAGCAGCCCTTCGCGCTCGTCCTCGGCGCGCAACGCCTCCACGAGTCTGTCCACGTGCGAGGCAGCCACCTCTGGCGCCGCCACGAGCGCCCAGAGCGCCTCGCGCACGCGCGCCGAGTCCCCTGCCTTGTCCGCCAGGGCCAGAGCTTGCGCGGACTCTCCCGCCTTCATCGCGGGCCCGAAGCCCACGGCGACCGCCCGGGCCGGAGCCCCGAGCCGCAGGAAGCGCTCGGCCAGCTCGGCGGGCGTCTGCGCCCCCGGTGTCTCGGAGGCAATGCGCTCGGTGACCTCCAGGGCCTCGGCCTTCTCTCCGGCCTGCTCCCAGAGCTCGGCGGCCTCCAGCAGCAACTGGGGCTTCTCCTCGGCCGTGGCGGCACGAACCGCCAGCAGCAGGGCCTTGGCCGCGCGCGGAGTCTCTCCCGAGGTGCGGTACAGCTGCGCCAGCAACCGCAGGGTGGGCACCTCGGGCGCGAGGGCCGCGGCAGCCTTCGCCGCCTTCACCGCATCAGGAATCCGGCCCGCGGTCTCGAAGTCCGTCGCCGCCAGGACGAGCAGCTCCGCCTGAGCCGCGCCCTCGGCGAGCTCGGCCCGGGCCGCACGGACCTCTGCGCGGCGGGAGGGCATGTCCTCCAGCAGCGGCTCCAGCCCCTCGAGCGCGTCGCCATAGCCAGAGCCCGAGGCGCCCCGCTCCACCACCGCCTCCAGCATGTCGCGGGCGAGCTCGTCCTGACCGGCAGCGCGAGCAAGCGAGGCGATCTCCAGCCTCATCAGCGAGGCCTCGTCCGAGTCCTTCGTCTTCTCGACCAGCCGCTGCAGGGCCTCCAGCAGGCGCGCGTTGTCACCGCGCTGGCGCAGGCCCTCCACGAGCTTGCGCAGCGCCGCCTCGTTCGAGGGGTCTGCCTCCGCGGCCCGCAGCAGCAGCGTCCAGGCGCGCTCGGGCTCGGACAGCTCGGTGTCGGCCACGTTCGCGGCGGCCAGCAGCAGCTCCGCGGCGCGAGAGCCTCCCGCCGCCGTGGCACCGGCCTCGTAGACGTCGAGCAGCTCCGAGTGACGGCCCAGGGCACGCAGGCCTTCCACCGCGCGATCGATGAGGGTGGAGTCCGCCGGGCGAATGCGCGTCAGCGGCAGCAGCGCGTCGATGGCCGCCTTCGGATCATCGAAGAGGTCCGCGGCACGGCGGTAGAGGACCTCGGCCGTCGGCCCCTCGGCCTTGCGCGCGAGCAGGAGCGACGTGCGATAGAGGCCCTCGGTGTCGCCCGTGCGCGAGTACGCCTCCGTCAGCAGCGACAGCGCCTCCCTGCCGCGCTCGCCCTCGGGGTCCAGCGAGACCACGGCCTCGTAGGCATCCGCCGCGTCCCGGTACGCGCCCGAGGCGAGCGAGGCATGCCCCAGCCGAAGCCAGGTCTGCGCGCGCAGGGGCACGGGCAGCGAGGCCTCTACGGCCAGCAACCGCCGATCGTAAGGCTGGGCCGCGATCGGACCACCGCCCTGAGCCGCCAGCTCGGCGCGCGCGGACAGAGCCTCCACGTCCTCACCGGCCTGGGCCAGGTACGCATCGAAGGCCTCGGCGGCCAGGAGCGACTCACCGGCCTGCAGCAGGCGGTTGGCACGCTCGCGCAGCAGCGGCAGCGCCTGCTCGGAAGACACGGCGGCAGCGCGCTGGGCCAGCAGCTCCGCCAAGCGGCGCACGTCTCCGGACATCCGCTCACGCAGCAGCTCGAAGGCCTGGGTGTTGGAGGGAGCCAGCTCGAAGGCCCGGTCCTCGCACAGGAGCGCGCGCTCCCGGGCGCCCGCGTCGCGGAACGCCTGGGCGGCAATGAGGTAGCTCTCGGCAGCCTCCGCGGGCTGCTGACGCTCTGCCCGGCGCAGCATCAGCGCCGCGAGCGACTGGGGGTCCGCCGTCTCGACCAGGAAGTCCCGGTGGCGGGTGAAGACAGGCTCGCGGAACGGATCGGCTTCCAGCAGGAGCGCGTCGAACTCCGCCGCGTCCTCGCTGCGGCCCACCTCGTGGAGCAGGTCGGAGGCCTGAGCGGTGAGCTCCAGATCATCCGGCTCAGCGGCACGCGCGGCGAGCAGCGCGGCGGCAGCGGCCTCGGGACGGCCCGCGCGATCCCGGTAGAGCGTGGCGGCGCGGCGCAGCAGCAGCGCACGGCGTCCCGTGTCCGACTCCTGCGCGGCGGAGTCCTCGTACCAGGCGGCCAGTTCGGCCATGCGCCCGTCGTGCTCCAGCAGCTCCTCCAGGCGCTTCTGGGCCTCGGCCAGGGAGCGGTCGCGGCGCAGCGCGTCCCGGAGGAAGTCCTCCGCCTTGGCCGAGTCCGCCAGGACGCCCAGGTAGAGCCGCGCCAGCCGCAGGAGCACCCCACCCTGCTCGTGCGCTCCGGCCTGCAGCGGCAGCATGCGCTCCAGCCAGCGCGCCTGCGTGGCCGCATCCTCGCGGCGGGCCGCGAGCGACTCGCCCATCTGCGTCGTCTCGAGGTCCGCGTTGAGCCGGAACGAGCGCTCCAGGGACTCCTCAGCCGCAGGGAGGTCCAGCTTCACATCCCGCAGCAGCTCGGCGCGGCGGCGCTCGTGCGCGGCAGCAGCGGCGGGCTTCTCCTGGGACTCCAGCAAGTCCCTCAGCTCGCTAAGCGCCTCGAGGGCCTCATCGATCCGGCCCACGTCCTCGGCGAGCCGGGCCTCCTCACTGTAGGCCGTGACGGCCGCGTCCAGCTCCTCAAGCTGAACACTGAGCGCGGCGATCCGGCGCAGCTCCGCGAGCAGCTCCTGGGTGCGGCCCTGCTCCCGGTAAAGCGCGGCGAGCTTCTGGCGCAGCGGCAGCGGCTGGGCGGAGATCTCCGCCGCACGGGCCAGCAGCGAGGCGGCCACGTCCACATCCGCCAGCGAGGCGCGGGCCCGCTCCGACAGCGCCACGAGCCGCTCCACCGCATCCTGCGAGGGAGGCAGCGACCGCGCGTGGGTAACGAGCACCTCGAACGCGCTCCGGGGATCCTGCTTCTCGAGGAGCGCGGCGAGCCGCTGGACGGCCAGCTCGTCCCGAGGGCTCTGCTCGGTCAGCCGGCGCCATGCCCTCACCGCGCGCTTCGTGTCTCCCGCGCGCTCGGCCAGCTCACCCAGACGGCGGAACGCGGCCTCCGCCTGCTCCGGAGCCTTCGCGAAGTCCACGGAGGACGCGAGCCGTTCCTGGAGCGGCAGGGCCTCCTTCACATCACCGTGCAGGAAGAGGAGCTCGGTGAGCACCTCCAGATCCGCGCCGTCCGCAGACAGAAGCGTGTGGGCACGGCGGACCATCCGCAAGGCGCGCTCGGGCTCGGAGGCGGCGCGGGCATGGGCAGCACCCTCGCGCAGAAAGGCAGCGGCCTCCTCGGGCTCGGCGTTCTCGGCGGCGGCCTCCAGCAGCGAGGCGGCCTCCAGCAGCTCGCCGTTCTCGACGATGAGCGAGACGAGCCGGCGGCGCACCTTCGCGTCATCCGGAGCAAGGCGCAGGGCCTCACGCAGCGAGGCCTCGGCGGGGCCGGGCTGGTTCAGCCGATCGAGGTACAGCCCCGCGAGCTCGGAGTACAGCGAGGCAGCGGTCGCGGCGGGCGCATGAGGCGCCTCGGAGGCAAGGAGCGCGGCCAGGCCCGCCCAGTCCTCCAGCTCGCGGAGCACGCGCTGCAGCGCGGCGGTGGCGCCCGGGTGACGGGGTGCCAGGGTGAGCGACTCGTGCAGGCTCTGCGCGGCCTCGGCGCGCTTCTGGTGCTGCTCCAGCAGGGCAGCGCGGGCGAGCAGCGCCTCCACGCGGCGAGACACAGGGCCCTGGCGCGCGGCCTCCGCGAGCGCCTCGGCCTCGGCGTCCGGTTGCCCATCCCGGCGGGCGAGCAGGGCCAGGGAGAAGAAGGCCTCACAGCGCTCGGTGGCAGGGAGCTCCAGCGCGACGGCGGCCCGCAGCGCCTCCCGCGCCTCGGCGCGCGCATCCTTCTCCATGAGCGAGGCGGCGATCGCGAGCAGACGCTCCCGCGCGCGCTCGCCCAGGCTCGACTCGGAGGCCACGGCCTTGCGCCACGCGGCCAGCTCGGCGGACTCGTCGCCAGCCTCACGGGCCAGCTCGGCCAGGGAGATCAGCAGCGGCGCGGGACGACGGGCGAGGCGGGCGGCCTCGGAGTAGTCATCCCGTGCGGCGATGACGCGGCCCGCGGAGCGGTGGAGCGCGGCACGGCGGGCCAGCAGCTCGGCGCGGTCCTCGCCCTCGGCGGCGGAGATCTGGGTGCTGAGCAGGGTGAGCCGCTCGGCCTCCTGCTCCTCGGTGCCCGCGCCCGGCGGCGGGAGCAGCGACAGGAGGGACTGCGCGGCCCACAAGTCTCTCGGCTCCTCGACGAGCAGTGCTCGCAGGGCGGAGATGGCCTCGTTGGGACGGCCCAGGGCCAGGGCCAGCTCCGCCAGCTCGCGGCGGGCATTGCGCTGGGCCTCTCCGGAGAGACGGGGCCACAGCGTGGTCAGCAGATCCGCCAGTGCCTCTTTTGCGCCGACCTTCCGGTGCAGCACCGCCAGCTCCAGCTGAGCATCGAGGTCCGCCGGAGCCTGGCTGCAGTACTGCGCCAGCAGGCGGCGCGCGGAGTCCGTGCGACCCGAGCGCACCGCAGCAGTCGCGGCCTTCCGGGTCAGCGAGAGCAGCTCTTGCTCGCGAGGGCTGTCCGGATCCGTGGGAGGCAGGGACAGGACGGCCTCGAGGTCCTCCAGGGCCCCGCGAGGATCCGTGGGCAGGCGCAGCTCGCCCCGGCGCATGCGGGCGGGGGCGAAGGTGGCGTCCTTCTCGAGGGATTCGGCGAGGAAGGCCTCCTCGCGCGTGGTGCCCGCGGACAGGAGCGACGCGCGGTAGAGCAACTTGGCGCCCGCGCGGATGTCGGCGAGCAGGGCGGCCTTGCGCGCATAGAGCTTCGCGGCCTCCAGCTTCTCGCCGCGCTCCAGTTCAAGCTCGGCCAGCAGGTCCAGCACCTCGCCCGCCATGGGGCCCTGAGGATCGGCCTCGATCGCGGCGGACAGGCGCAGCAGGGCGCCGGGCTTCTCGCCGCGCACCAGCAGCAAACGAGCGCTCTTGAGGAAGAGGGGCGCGGCCTCCACGGTGCGCTCCGCGGCGACGAGCGCCTGGGCGCGGGTGCCCCACAGCTCTGCCAGCTCGCGGGTCTCGCCGACCTCCGTATAGAGGGCCTCCAACCGGGCGGCGAGCGCATCGTCCAGGCGGCGCAGCGGGAAAGCCTGTGCGTACGCGGCGATGGCGCCCTCGCGGTCTCCCAGCAGCTCGCACGCACGGCCCAAGCGGGCACGGATGTCGGCGAGCCGCTCGGGAGCGGCGGTGCGAGGCAGCGAGGCCAGCAGCGTCTCCAGCGCGGCGCGAGCGTGCTCCGGCCGCTCGCAGCGCAGCGAGAGGTCCGCGAGGTCCAGCAGCACGGCGGGATCGGGCGCGAGGCGCGCGGCCTTCTCCATCGCCACGAGCGCCTCACCGATGCGGCCAAGCCGCGCCTCCAGCACTCCCGCCAGCTCCCGGAGCGCCGAGGACGCGAGCCGCTTGTCACCCTGGGCCTCGGCGACGCGCGCGCGCTCTTCCAGCGCGAAGGCCAGCCCGGCCATGTCCGAGCGCTTGCGCTGGAGGGTGCACAGCTCACCCAGCGAGGGCAGATCACCCGGCTCGGCCTTGAGCACCTCCTGCAGCGCCTGGACGGCGAGCTCCAGATCAAAGGTGAGATCGCGCGCGGCCACCGCGAGGCGGCGGTACTTCTGGGCGCGCTCCTTGGGCTCGGGCGTCAGGCGCGCGAGCGCGGAGAGGCAGCGGGTGAGCAGGCCGCCATCACGCCGGGCCTCGGCCAGGGCGAGCATGGCCTCCAGGGCGGGCTTGTTGTCAGGGTCCGCCTCGATGGCGGAGAGAAGGAGGCGCTCGGCCTTTTCGGGCTGCTGGAGCCGTCCGCGATACAGCTCACCGGCCTCGGCCCACAGGTTGGCGCGCTTGACGGGCTCCTCGTAGACAGCGGCGGCCTTCTCCAGTGCCTCCGCCAGCTCCAGCGCACGGCCGGTGGCACGGAAGTACGGAATCAGCTCCTCGAGAGCGGTCAAGTCGCGCGGCTCGAGAGCGAGTGCGGCCTCCAGGTGGTCGCGGGCGCGCGCCGGGTCTCCCAGCTTCGTGCGAGCCAGCCGCGCCATGGCGTGGTGGCTGGAATGCGCGGCCTTGCGCACGGACTCCGAGCGCGGCGCGGGGCCCGCCAGCTCCAGGGCCTGCTGATAATCCGCGAGCGCTTCCTGCACCTTGCCCAGGCCCTCGGCCACACGGCCGGCGGCGAAGAGCGGCTCGGGAGAGCCGGGCATCAGCGTGACGGCCTCGCGGTAGCGCAGCAGCGCGTTGTCGAGCTGCTTGAGGCCCTCTTCCCACACCCGGCCCGCGAGCAGGTTGGCCTGCCCCACGCGGTCGAGCTCATGGCGGGCCAGGGCCACCTCGCGCAGCCGGTCCAGCGCCTTGAGGGCGCGCAGGTGCTCGCCGTCGCGGTGGCACAGCTCGCCGAGCAACAGCAGCGCATCCGGCTGGTCCGGAGCGAGCCGCAGCGCGGCCTCGCAATGCAGCCGGGCACCAGCGATATCGTCCTCGGTCTGGGCGCACAGCTGGGCCAGGTGGACGTGGGCATCCGCGGCCTCAGCCGGGTCTCGCGTCAGCGCGGCGAGGCGGCGATAAGCGCGCACGGCGCCGGCCCGGTCCTTCGCCTGGTCCGAGGCGCGAGCCAGGGCTTTGAGCGAAGGCAGGTGGTCGGGCCGGAGGCCCAGCAGCTCATGGAGCGCCTTCACCGCCACGGCGGGCGCGGTGTCGCGCGAGCAGCGGGCAGCGGCCTCGGCGGCGAAGAAGGCCGCAGCCTCCTCGGAGGTGCGGCGCGAGAGGGCGCTCAGAGCCAGATAGCGCTCGGCGGCACGGGCTCCCTCGCCCCGGCGCTCACGCACCACGGCCTCACCCCAGAGGGCGGCAGGGCTCTTGTCCCGGCGGCGCAGCAGGGAAGCCGCCACATCGAGCGCGAGATCGTGCGCCTGAGGATCCGCGACGAGCAGCGACAGCAGCCGCTCGGCGGCGAACGGGTGCGCATCCTGCGCATCTCCGCTCTGAAGATAGGCCTCGCGAGCATCGGCAAGCCGGCCCTGGGCAATGAGCGCCTCGGGCTCGGCGAAGGCCCGAGCGCCTTCCAGCGTCATCAGCAGCTCATCATCTGGGGCCGAGGGAGGCGGCAGCCCCCCGGAGGCAAAGCGCAGGCGCAGGCCCTTGCTGGACACCTCCGCGGCGGACAGGCGCGCGTTGTCCAGCTCGGGCATCTTGAAGCCGCGCGTCACCGACGCCAGGCGGCACAGCTCGGGCAGCACGCGGGTGGTGAAGCCCGTGGCGCCCTGCACCTCCATCTCCGGCAGCAGCCCCAGCGCCGAGACGGCCGAGGCAATGATGCCGGGCACCTGCACCGAGGCCGTGGGCGAGAACCCATACAGCCGCACGTCATAGATGTAGAGGGCGAGCTTCTCGCCATCCCCATCGAAGGCCACCTTGAAGGTGATGGGGGTACGCTCCGGGCCCTGCAACCGGGCCTGGCCCTCCACGTAGCCGGGGCGGAAGTGGAGCTTCAGGTCCTCGATGCCCGCGAGCCGCCCGGCCAGCTCCCCGATCTTCCGCGCCACCAGGTCGGCGTCGACGGTCAGCTCCAGGAAGCCGAAGTTGAGCTTCTTGCGCTGGTAGCGAGACGGCCCCGCACTGACGTTGAAGGGGAAGGTGACGTCCGGAATCTGTAGCGCGAAGTCCGCGATGGTGAGGCCCGGCGCGAGCGGCAGCGGCGGGAAGCCGACGAACGCGCGCCGGTCCAGCAGCCGGAGCTCGGGGGCGGCGGCGCCCGAGTCGGGCGCGGGCTTGGGGGAGTCGCTTTCGGTGGCCATCGGGGTGAGGGGCAGAGGGTACCACGGTGGCTAAGCCCTCGAAATTTTTACCGTTCCCCCGGCCGAGGAGCAGACAGCGAGACATCGCGCGGCGCACGAAACTCGGACAAGATGGGCAGCGGTGCTCTCCCCCGGCTCCCTGGTCCTCGAAGGCCGCTTCCGGGTCCTCCGGCCCATTGGCTCCGGCGGCATGGGCGAGGTGTACCTTGGCGAGCAGGTCTCCTTGGATCGCAAGGTGGCGATCAAGGTGCTCCACCATGATCTGCACAAGCAGCACGGCATGCTGGAGCGCTTCAAGCGTGAGGCCCGCCTGCTCTCGGCGGTGGAGCACCCGGCGGTGGTGCGCATCATCGACTTCGGCGAGACGGATGACTCGGCCTGTCTGGTGATGGAGCTGGTGGAGGGGCAGAGCCTGTTCGAGCTGCTCCGCAGCGGCCCTCTGGACCCCTCACGAGCGCTCCAGGTGCTGCGCCAACTGGCCGAGGGGCTGGCAGCCATCCACGACAAGGGAATCATCCACCGGGACCTCAAGCCGGAGAACGTCTTCCTCTCCCCTACCGCCCGAGGCGAGCATGCCCGGCTGCTGGACTTCGGCATCGCGCGGCTCGTCGAGCCGGACGCCGACAGTGCCGTGAGCCAGGTGGGCGTGGTGCTGGGCACTCCCGAGTACCTGTCCCCCGAGCAGGCCATCGGGGCCCGGGTGGATGCGCGCAGCGACCTCTACTGTTTCGGAGTGGTGGCGTACCGCATCCTGTCTGGGCGGCTCCCGTTCCATGGGCCGGATGCGCGCAAGTACATCGCGCAGCATGCCAACGTGGCGCCGCTGCCGTTGGAGCAGGCCGCACCGTGGCTGGCCTCGCACCGCCCGCTGGTGGCGCTGGTGATGCGGCTGCTGGAGAAGAATCCGGAGAACCGGTTCCAGAACGCGCACGCGCTGGCAGAGGCCCTGGCTGCCATCGCTTCCGGTCCGCTCCCGGCCCTCACACCGCCTGGCACGGAGCTGTCCAGCGGGGGCGCTCCAGTTCCTGTCCCCAGCGGCACGGCGGCCTTCGGAGCCACGTCGCCCGGACCCAGTCCGTCCCCGGGTCCCCTCCCCCCCACGGGGAGTGGCACAGCCGTCTTCGGTCTGGCTTCGGATCTCGCAGTCTCTCCATCGCCGACCGCAGCGCCGCCACTGCCTCAAGGCGCCCCCACCTTCTCGGTTCCCTGGCAACGGGAGCACGCTCCGAGCAACTCCCCCTCGAGCGGAGCAGCCACTGCGAGCCCCGCTGTTCCCTGGGATTCTCCCCCGCCGCCCACAAGCAGCAGCACGGCGGCGTTCGGCGTCGCCGCTTCTGCACCGCAGACATCACCTCAGACCGGAAGCAACACAGCAGTTTTCGGAGTGCCCCCGCCTGCTTCCCCGTTGCCACCTGCGGCAACTGGCAGCGAGACAGCCGCTCCCGTCACATCCGCGCCGCAGCCCGCGCAGCAGCAGCAGCCTTCGGTGCTCTTGCGCCGCCGGACTGGCCGGCTCGGGGGACTGGGCCTGACCGTGGGCCTCCTGCTCGTGGGCGGCGTGGGAATCTGGCTGTGGGAGCGGAGCACGGAGGTGCAGGCCCGGCGGCTGTTGGAGGCAGGCAAGCCCGCCGAGGCAATCCGGCGCATCGACGCGGCCTCCGCATCGGATCGCAAGGAGCCCTCTGTCCGCGAGCTGCGTGCGTTGGCCCTGCACGCACTGAAGAAGCACGACGATGAGCACGAGGTGCTGCTCGGCCTCCCCGCAGACCACCGGAAGGACCTCGAGGACCCGACGCTCGACGGGCTCGCGGAGGACTTCGGCGCGGACGAGAACGACAAGGCGCTGCGCAAGCTGCTGAGCTCACTCCCGAAGGACGGGCTGCACGACCACTTCGAGACGCTGGCGGAGGGCCCGGCCTCCTCGAAGCAGTGGGGCGCGCTGCGCTACCTCGAAGCCTCCCAGGACACGGAGGGGCTGGATCTGGTGGAGCTCTACTCGACGGCGCTGGCCCTGGAGAACTGCGAAGTGCGGGCCAAGGCGGCGCGGAGGCTCGGAGCGCTGGGAGACAAGGACGCGGTGCCCGCGCTCAAAAGAATCGCCGAGCAGCCCAAGGAGACGGCGCCGCTCGGCGAGAAGAACTGCGGTCAGGATGAGGCAACCGCCGCGCTGCAGACGCTGCAGAAACCGAACTGACGCAAGCCTGCGTCAGTCATCCCACTTGGCGTGGCCCCTCTTCTTGCCGCGCCCGCGGCCATCATCATCGTCCCAGTCATCGTCACCGCGGCCGCCGCCCTTGGCCTTCACCTTCTCATCGACGCGGAGCAGCGCGCGCGAGTACGCCTGATAGTCGAGGTGCACATGGCCCTTGGCACCGGACGCGAACGCGCGGAACTTCACCTTCCACACGTCGTTGCCCGTCATGTGGGCCTCCTTGAGCTGGCAGTCGTATCCGCGCGACCGGCAGAACTGGAACCCGAGCCCCACGGCCTCGTCATAGTTCATCGCCCTCGAGGGGGGCGGAGGCGGAGGTGAGCCCGGTGCGCGCCGCGCCGGGACGACCACGCAGGCCTGAGACAACAACAGGACACCCACGAGCATGAGGATTCGCATGCCCTCTCCATACGATTCCGAGGGCAGGGGCTACAAACCCACACACTCGCAGCGTGTCCCTTTTCACGCGTCATCCTTCCCACGTTGCCAGCAGCGAACGCACCCTCGCGTACCTCAGGAGCAGCCGCTCGCGGTGCGCGCTGAGCACCACCATGAAGCCCACCACCATGAGACCCATGAGCGTGAGAAACGCCGCGCCGATGCGGTGGTCCCTCATGCCGAAGCGAGCGAGGTTGGCGGCGATGCACGTCACCAGGAACGCGGAGCCCAGGTACACGTAGGAGCGGATGCGCAGCGCGATGCCTGCTGCCACTCCGAGCAAACAGATCAGCACGCACAGCATCATTGACGGGGCATCGCTGAACATCAGCGGCTTCCAGGCGCCAGCCACATAGATGATCGTCACCGCGACGGCGCGCAGCTTCGCCGCCGTGTCGGCCTCGAGCGAGTCCCGGAAGACGCGCAGCAGCACCAGCAGCGAGAGGCCCGCGGGAATGACGTAGAACTGCGGCTCGCCGCGGCCGGTACCGGCCCAGACGACGAGCAGGGCCGCGTTGAAGGCCACGGCGGACGCCAGGGAGGCCAAGGTCCGGCGGGACGGGTGCGCGGCGAGCGCGGCGAAGTGCGCGGCATGCCCCACGAGCAGGGCTGCGGCGTACATCGGCTGGTCCCAGGGCGCGGTGAGCAGACCGGCCAGCGGGAACAGGAAGGCGCCGAACAGCGCGGGGCGGCGGAAGGCCGGGAGCCCCGAGCCCTCGCGCTGGGTGAAGACATAGAGGCCGGAGAAGATCGCACCGCCCACGAGCCCCACAAGGCTGTCCGTCCCGCTCAGGCCCCCCACGCCCATGCCGAGCAACCGGGCGCCGAGATACCCCAGCGCCACGGCCCCCTGCGCGAAGTACGCGGAGAGCTCGTCCTCCTCCTCGACGGCGCGGCGGACCAACGCGCCCAGCAGGACGATGACCCCCGCGCCCACCACGAGCGCCTCGCGCAACGCGCCCGTCGTCCCATCCACCAGCAACAGTCCCAGGAGCACCTCGAGGAGCGCCACAGCCGTGAACAGGTGCCCGACGCTCCTGCGCACGTTCTGCCCCGCGAGCGACAGCGCCAGCGTGGCAAGCACCGCGGTCGCCGCGCCCAGGTGGGGGAGGATGAACTCCTGGCCGTGGCCGCTGGAGAACACCGCGCCCAGGAACGCGACCAGCACGTGGCCGAAGACGAACGTGGCGAGCCAGCCCACCACCTCACGCTCCCGGCGGCGGTGCACCACGGCCCACGCAGCCCCCGTCGCCAGCGCGAAGCTCAGCGGGGCGCTGATGTGGCGCAGGCTCCCGAGCCCACAGAGCGCCAGCAGCGAGAGGATCCACCCACCATGGTGGAGCGCGCGGCCCATGTGGAACTCGCGCGACTCCAGCTCCGTGCCCGCCAGGCAGAGGGCAAGCCCCGTGCCTCCCACGACCACGGGAATCCAGAGCGGCGGCACCGAGGCCACGAGCACTCCACCGAGCAGCGCGGTGGCGGCAAAAGCCATCCACTCCTCACGGGTGATCATGAGCACGAGCGCCGTCAGCCCCGCGAGCACCGCCACGGGCATCGGCAGCGCTCCCGGACCGCCCTCGAACAGACTGAACGCCAACAGCCCCGCGAGCGTGAGGGCACCACCGGCCCACAGCGGCTCACTCCAGGTCTCCTCCAGACGCGGGAGCACCTTCGCCGCTGCGGCAGAGAGAGCGCGCTGGACACGGCCGGACTGGCACAGCGCGGACAGCACGGCAGCCCCCAGCGCCACGGCCACCAAGATGAGCGCCGTCATGGGTGTCCGGTGGGGGAACCCGTAGCTCATGTCCCCGAAGGCGCTGATGCCCAGCACGGCGACGGCCGCAGTGAGCAGCCAGCCCGTGGACAGGAGGAACGCCGCCAGGAAGAGGACACCCGCCACCGCCGCGAAGCCTCCCGGAGCCTTCACGAAGAGCGTGGCCACGGTGATGAGGAAGATCGCGCCCAGGGTCGCGCGGGAGCGCAGCGCCGGGTCCGGAGCGGCCCGGAAGAACGCGGCGACCCAGGCCGGACGGTGGTGCTCGAGCACGGCGAGCGCCAGCAGCAGCACCGTCGCCGTGGGACAGGCCGGGAGGACGAAGGCGAGCATCACCGTGCCCACAGTCAGGCGGATCGAAGCCCGAGGCCCCGGCATCAGCACAAGCGCCGCCACCAGCACACTCAAGGAGAGGGCACCCCAGTCTGCCATCCACATCGCCACGCCGAGCAGGGGCAGCGTGCGCTGCATCCACCGGGAGAGCGCCAGCACGGGCTTGTCATCGGCCTCAGAGCCGAACAGCAGCGAGCGCGCGGCCGGCAGATGGGCCACGGCCCGAACAATCAGGAGCGCCAGGAGCGGCAGCGCGGGAGCGAATCCAGGGTCAGGAGACGCCACGCGCAAGGCCCCCGCGGTGACCAACGCCCCGAGCGCCATGAAGACGGGCTGACGGGTGGCACGAGTCCACAGCAACGGCAGCACCAGGACGGCCGCCATCAGGAACCCAGTAGGCCGGATGCCCCAGATGACCATGGCACTGCCCAGGAGGAACGCCGAGCACAGGGTGGCCACAAGCGCGAAGCGCCGCTCCCCGGCCAACACGGAGGACACAGCGCGCCACTGCTCCAGGAGCGCCATGACGCTCAGGAGGGCCGCCAGCCCGAGCAGGCCATAAGGAGACGACTCGAACCCCAGCCCGGCATAGCCCGCCGCCACGAGGATGCTGACGGACGGATGCAGCGCACGGGCCGTGAGGAGCGCCGCCATACCCGCGCCCAGCAACAGCCCCGAGGAAGCTTGCAGAGACCCCACCGCCAACGCCGGGGCGGCCGCCATGAGCAGCGCCACGACGCCAGCCACGACCGTGCTCGGGCTGCGGCCCCACCGAGCGGTCACCACCGAGGCGCCCAAGGCCCAGAGGATGATCAGCCCGACGGACAACTCCGGCGTCATCCAGGACCACGGGACGAAGGAACCCGGGAAGGCGGGCAGGAGCGCCATCCCCGCCGCAAGCACCGCCACCGGCCGCACCGCTGGGAAGGTGCGCGAGGCGATGAGCACCGCCGCCGCGGAGGCCAGGAGGATGACACCGAGCACAGGCGTCTGCTGCTCAATGGCCACAGCCACAGCCAAGAAGGCATAGAGGATGCCGGGCACGCCGAGCAGCCGCAGGCGGCCCTTCAGCTCACCCAACCCAGCCAGGGCGAGCGCCATGAGCACCAGGGCAGGAGACACGGCCTCCAGCGTTCCGTGAGCGTGCGGCGCATAGGTGGCGGCCAACTTAGGAGCCGCGGCGGCGAGCACGGTCCCCGCCACGGCGATGAGCCGCGGATCCGCCAGGAACCAGGTGGCCAGGAGCGCGGCCGCGCCCGAGAGCCCGATGCCGAAGGCCGCCGTCGTGCCATGGCCCGCGCTGAGGCCGAGGATGAAGCCCGCAAGCGAGAGCAGGCCCACCGCGCTACTGAAGATGAGGCGCGTGGGGCGGGCGTGCAGGCTGACCAGTACCGCGAACACCAGCGCCGGCACACCGCACACCACCGACGCCAGGGCCGGGCCATAGAGCCCATGCGCCGCGAACGGCAGGACCACCGTCACACAGGCGCCCACGGCAGAGAGATAGACGCGCTCGAACCACAGGCCGCTGGCGACACAAATGGAGGCCAGAGCCAACGCACTCCAGAAGGCCGGGCGCTGATCGGGGCCGAGGTGCGCCAGGAGCAGGAAGACGACGCTGGCCACCGCCGTGGACCGCAGGAGCACCTCCGCGATGCCAGCCTCGCGCGCTCCCCCACTCCGCTCCGCACGGGCCATCAGCCAGTGCGCGAGCCCCACGCCCACGAGGATGAAGGGCAGCGCGGTCAGCGCACCGAACTGGAACGGCAGGGACTCGGCGGACGGATAGCCGAGCCGAGTCTTGATGGCCTGGATGAGCGTCTCGACGAACCCCGGGATGAGCTGACTGCTGGAGCCGTAGGCGAGATAAGCCCCGAAGTACGCGGGATAGAGCCAGCGCAGCCGCGCGAGCGACCCGAGCGACAGCCGGTACACGGTCCACGTGAACACGGCCGAGGTGACGAAGAAGGCCGGGGCCGCACCGGTCCCCGCGAGCACGAGGCACCCCACCTGGAGCGCCGCCACTCCGACCGAGAGCGAATCCGCCGCCTGCTCCTCCCGGACCTCACGGAATGCCAGGCAGGTGGCGAGCAGGAAGGCGATGAACGGGGCATAGGTGCCAAGCGAGGGAGGAGTCCCCGCCACCACGAGCGCCAGGTGCAGGCGGATCGCATACAGCGCGAGCAGGTAGAGCGGCGCCCCCAGCACGAAGACGAACGCGGAGCCTCGGCGAGGCACAGCGGGAGTCTGCCGGGACAGCACGAAGAACAGCGCACAGGGCAGCGCGTTCAGCCACAGGGCCGGAGCCCCGAGCTGTGCGGCGAGCGGCGCCAGCCCCATCATGAGAGTGGTCCCCACCATGGCCCACTGAATGAGCGGCCGGGAGGACGCATCGAGCGCCTCGGCGGGCCGCCGCACCATCACTGCGGCACAGACCGACCACCCCAGCAGCAACGGCACGAGGAGCGCCGGCTGAACCCCTTCGAGCTGCAGCCCCGCTCCCAGGGCCATCCCCCCCAGAGGCCCGAGCGCGAGGCCCGCGAGCGGCGCCACGGCCGAACCGATGATGCCGAGGATGCGGCCCGCGTTGCGCAGCTCCGCCCGCCGCGTCAGGAAGGCGCCCCACGCGGAGAAGCCCACCGAATAGAAAGCCGTCATCCCGAACACGACCAGCGAGCGCGAGAGCGAACCCATGCCCGCCCAGCTCTCGAAGACAAAATACAAGGTGCCCGCGAGGATGAGGAACGCGCCGAGGAACCAGGCGATGCTCTCGTAGAGGAAGGGGCGCCAGAGACGGTCCCACGTCGAGGTCTCCTCCACCACGCGAGCGGCGATGGTCCGCACGGGAGGCGCCTCGAAGAGGGGCTCGGTGGTGACCGGAGGCAGCAGCTCCTCGGCCTTGGGCGCTGGAGCCGGATGCTGGGGCTGCGGCCGCCGGCTCCGCGGAGCCTCGCGCACCGGCACCACGGGCGCCTCCACGGTCACGAGCTCAGGCGGCACAATGACAGGCGCAGTCTCCACCGCCGCAGCCGTCATCACAGGCTCGGGCTGCACCACCGCCACAGGCTCGGACGGAACGACGGGCGCCTCAACCGCCGAAGCACCCTTGAAAGTCTCCGCCAGCACGGAGAGCAGCACCCGCGTCTGGCGCTCATAGCGCTGGGAGATGTAACCGCGCGCGCCGTTGGGTACTTCGATGGGATCCCACCGCTTCAGCTCGCTCAGGAGGAAGTGGATGTGGTCCAGCTCCTTCTCCAACGCATCCCGGGGACGCAGCGTCATCGCGCCGCCGCAGAGGATGCACCGCCGACCACCGAGGCGCTCCTGCTGACATTGAGGGCAATACATACCCCTGCCTCTAACAACCGCCGTGCCACCCCAAAGCCCTAGAAGTCCCGGGCACTTGTATCCCCAGCCCGCTCAGATGTGACACCGCGATGACGCGGTGCACACCCGCTCTGTGCAGGCCGGTGCACAACGGGTGCTCACCCGGTGCTCAGTGCGTGGACTCGGACTGGAGCCGCACGCGCAAGGGCGGCCCTGCGGGCACCGGGGGAAACTGCGGCACGGCCACGGTCGCGGAACCACTCATCTGCACGGCCTCCCCCACCACCTCGGCGTCGCACGTGGACGCATTCTCCGCCACGAGCTGCGCCTCCACATGCGAGTCGCCGCCCATCACCACCTGCTCGTGCACCATCACCGCCGCGCTGGTACCGCAGGTCAGCACGCGCGACTGGGCTCCGCGCATCACCAGATCCCTGCCAGCGAGCAACACGACCCCCTTGGGGCTCGCGGGACGCAAGGAGATCAGCCCCGCCTCGTGCACGATGCTGCCCGTGGCGATGATGCTCGCGCTGTACGTGGGATCAGCCTGGAGCGCCGCGCAGCTCGGAGTTCCGGCACTCCGGAAGCGCACGTTGCCCTCCACGAACCAGACGCCCCGAGGCAGCGGCGTGGCCGCCGACTCAGGAAAGTACTCGAACCAGACGTTGCGCACATCGCGCCGCCCGAAACCCGTGGTGCCGGGATAGAGCGCGGTGTCCCCCGCATCACAGGAGCCGCTTCCCGAGCGAAAACCGCCACTCCCATCCGCGAGCCACACCCGGGGCGCGCGGGCCCCGGGAATGGTAACCGAGGGGCTCGGATTCCGGAGCCCCGGATCCGCGTGCGACAGGGAGATGCCCATCGGCTCGTTCTGGGTGTTGGCATCGAGCAACACCCAGCACGTCGGGCAGTCCGCGGGGCTGCACACGCGAGGCGCCGAGCGCGGCGAGTGGCAGGCGCTGTAGCTCCACCCGTACAGCCGCGCCTGAGCCGCCCCCTCGTCGAGCCGCAGGTAATAGAAGGGCAAGCAAGGAGCCCCCGTGCAGTCCAGGGGAGCGTTGGTGACATCCCATGCGGACACACGGGGTGGAGGGGGCACGGACACACCGGCCTCGCACACCTCGGTCCCCGGCCCCCGGCCCGAAGTGGCCGAGCACATGCTGCCCCCAGCCTGCGCGATGCACGCCTCCCCCTGGACACACGCGTTCCAGAACGGCCCGGACGAGCAGGCCGCCCCACACAGGCACCCGCCCTCCACCGAGCCCGTCGCCACCACATCCCCGAACGGGCCACACACGTGCGCGGCGCCCGACATCCTCACGGTGCCGCCCGCGATGATTCCGGCGGGCTCACCGGGCCCCACGAGCACCCGCAGCGTGACGCGCGCGTCATTGCCTTCGAGGCTCGTCCCCGGGTGAACCCCGATAACGGTGACCCAGACCATTCCATCCCGGTCCCTCACGGGATTGTCCCGCAGCGGTCCCAGGACAGGGCCCTCCAGACAGTTCCCGATCGGGTTGTTCGAGGTGGCGGGGCTGAGGAGCATCGAGTCCTGTGCGTCATCGTCGTTGTCGTCGATGCGGACGAAGTACGCCCCCTCGGCGCCCTCATCGGCGAGCACGCGCAGGTAGTCCCTGCCACTGGAGGAGACCGTGACGGGCTGGCTGTCGGCGAACGGCGGCAGGTGGTCATCCCATGTCACGCCCCCGAGCGCCGGCAGCGTGAGGCAGTCGGTATCCAGCCCGGGATCCAAGGCGCGATCGAGATCCACATCTCGCGCCAACAATTCTCCGAGATACGCGCGCGTGCGCTCCAGGCCCGCCTCGGCGAGGGCTCGCGCCTGGGCCTCACTGCGCTCACGGTTGGCGGTCAGCCCCTCATCCCCCGCCCGTTGCTGCGCCAGCGCCACGAGCAGCACCAGCGCCGCCAACAGCAGCATCACGGCGAGCAGGATGTAGCCGCGAGGGGGGCGGGAGGAGAGAGGAAGCACCGGAGGCTCCTAATGCCTCAATGCGACGGAGGTGAAGGTGTCATAGGTGACGGGTGCTCGCTGGGTGGGCGCGCTCAGGCTCATCCGCACCTCCACGCGCCGGACCCGCCGGAGGTCCTCCTCCGATAGAGGAAGACGCGTGAGCTCGAAGCCCTGCACATCGAAGTACCGGAACATGAGTCCACCGGGGACAGCCGTGCGCAGCAGCGGCTCCCACGCCGTGCCGTCAGCAGAGGAGCTGCAGGGCGAGAAGGTGCTCGCGGACACGAAGCTCCCAACCGGATTCCAGCATTGCTTGCGCTCCACGGTATTGCCCCGAAGCCGGTAGAAGACGCGGTCCATCGAGGCCACCCAGCCGCGATTGGGCACGTCGAAGAAGTCTGCGGGCAGCCGCTCGTTGAGCTGCAGAGTGATGCGGCTCGCCGAGCTGGAGAACAGGTTCGAGGACACCTGGCGCTCCACCCACCGTCCCACTCCGTCCACCAGCACGAGCCACTCGCCGGGTTGGTACTTCTTGAGCCCCCAGGGGCAGGAGGGCGCGGTGAAGGGCGAGTTGCGGCAATCCACCCCGGGAAAAGGAAGAACCAGCGAGGCCTCATCCGTCCGGCAGCCCGAGGGCAACGAGCTGTCCACGTCACAGCTCCCGTTCAGCTCGTTGAGCAAGGCGACTCCGCGATCGGGCATCGGAGGTGCGAACTGGTTGGCGGCGAAGGTAGACAGGCCATTGAGATCCGCATCGGGCCGAGGCAGGTCCGCCACGAAGGCCAGCGACGTCGCGTCCGCGACAAGCAGAGGCCCTGGGAAGAGCTCGCGATCTCCATCCTTCCGGGCCCGCGTGGGACGCCCGAGGCCCGCTTGCCGCAGCTCCCGGCCAAGCTGGCCCAACACCAAACTCGAGTCCTGCTTGAGCCGGGCGAGCTGCGCCTCCTGATGATCCATCCGCGAGCGGTGCAGCAGGTAGCCCATCATTCCCGTCAGGATGATCAACCCCACGGCGCTGGCAACGAGCACCTCAACGAGCGTGAAGCCCCGCCGTGCCGGAGAGGAGCCGCGCGCTACCATCGCAACGCCTCCCGCTCCAAGATCCTTCCCTGCGGGGTGATGAGGGTGATCCTCGCGCGCACGTAGCGGAACAGGGGGAAACCCACCCGCACGTCACGGTCCTCGACGAACTCGGGAGTGATGGTCCAGGCCCACTCCGGATGTCCTGGAACGGTACCCCCAGAGGAAGACGTCCACGCAGGCGAACCTGGGGGCTGTGCGCGCAAGGACTCGAGCAGGTCGGTGGCGGCGCGCTCCAGTTCCAGGTCCTCGATGCTGCGCGACAGGCTCCGCCGGGCCGCCACTTCTCCGGACGCAAGCGCGGCAATCGTCAGCGAGAGCAGGACTCCCCCCACGAGTGCCTCCGCGAGCAGGTGCCCGGCCCTGCTCCTCCGTGAGCGCCAGAACTTCACGGACAGCCCTCCGCCTCATTCTCGAGCGTGCACACGGGCCCCTGGGGCACTGCGACGATGACACGCAGAGCTGTCTCACGGCCCACTTGGAAGCGCCGGGGCTCGTTGTCCCAGATCCGTCCATTGGCGCGGAAGACCAGGGCCTTCGAGCCCTCCTGGCGCACCGTCATGCGCTCGGGAAGGGTGAGGCGCTCCACCTCGACGAAGGCGAGCGGATCCGCGGGGGACTCGCAGTCCACATCCCGTCGGCGGCTGACGCGCAAGACGTCACCGGGAAGGCCCGTGACGGGAACGCCGCCCGCGAGGACCTCGATCTGATGGCAACGGCCCGTCTCGATGGCGCGCTGGCGGGTGCGGACCAGGAGCGAGGCCGTAGCATCCGTGGCCTTGCGCAGCCGGTAGCGGGCCTGGAGCGGCTGCAGCCCGACGGCGGTCATGGCGCTCATCAGGGCGAGCAGCGCCACGGTGACCATCAGCTCCATGAGGGTATAGCCGCGCATCCGGGGTGATCAGACCACGAACGCGCCCCGAGCGCACCTTGCACGCCGCCGGTGCGCCCCGCCGTCAGCCGCGCAGGAACGCGGTGCCGAAGCTGCCGGCCTTCTCGGCCTCGCCCAGCAGTGCGTTGACCGGAGAGATGCCGACGATGTGGATGGCCTCGATGCCCTCCTCCAGCATCGCGAGGCTCTCCTCGACCTTCGGAATCATCCCGCCCTGAATCACGCCGGAGGCAATCTTTTCCTTGGCCTCGGCGGGAGTGAGCGTGGGCAGCCGGGTGGACGGGTCATCCTTGTTGGCGAGCACGCCTGGCACGTTGGACACCAGGAACAGCTTGGCGGCCTTGAGCTTCGCGGCCACGCGCGTGGCCACCGTGTCCGCGTTGATGTTGAACACGTTGCCCTGCGCATCCCCGGACAGCGAGCCGAGCACCGGCACCACGCCCGCCTCCGACAGCTTCTCGAAGAGCGCGGTGTTCACCTCGGAGACATCGCCCACGAGCCCCAGGTCGATCGGATCCGGCCCCGCGCCGGTGATGACCTTGGCGGGCCGCTTGCGCGCATTGACGAGCCCCGCGGAGACGCCCGTGGTGCACACCGCGGGCACACCGGCGATGCGAAACGCGGCGGCCACATCCACGGAGACCTGGCCCGCGAGCGTCATCTTCATGACCTCGAGGGTGGCCTCGTCGGTGACGCGGCGCCCACCCACCATCTTCGGGGTGAGGCCCAGCTTCTGGGTGAGCTCGGTGGCCTGGGGCCCACCGCCGTGGATGACCGCGACGCGCACGCCCGCGTCCAGGAACGCGCGCACGGCGGCGCCCACGCTGGCAGCCAGCTTGGGCTTGTCCGAGGCCAGCTCGCCGCCGATCTTCACCACGAACCAGCGGCCCTTGAAGTCCGAGAGCCCGCTCACGGCCACAGCCCCGGCTCGGCCAGCGTGGTGCGCTCGTCGAAGCCCATCATGACGTTGAAGCTCTGGATGGCTTGGCCGGCGCCGCCCTTGACGAGGTTGTCCAGGGTGGAGAAGCAGACCACGCGGCGGGTATCACCCGTCACAGGCCCCAGCGTGAAGCCAACCTCCACGTAGTTGCTTCCGGAGACGCCCACCACCTCGGGCTGCCGCCCGCCACCGATGATGCGGATGAAGGGCTCCTTGCCGTACGTCTGCTTCCAGAGCGCGTCTAGCTCCTCCTGGGTGGTGGAGGCGGGCACGTCCACGAACGAGGTGGCGAAGATGCCGCGCGGCAGGGGCGCGGACACGGGGACGAACTCCAGCGACAGGTCCTGCGCGGCGCCCGCGTTGCGGAGCGTCTGGAGAATCTCCGGGATGTGCTGGTGCTCGAGCGGCTTGTAGGTGCGCAGGTTGCTGGCGCGCAGCGGGTGGTGGGTGGTGATCTGCGGGTTGGCGCCGCTGCCGGACGAGCCCGTGGCCGCCACGGTGTGGATGGCCCCGCTCAGCTTGCCGCCCTTGGCCAACGGCATCACGCCCAGGGCAATGGTGGTGGCGAAGCAGCCGGGGCTGGCGACGTAGCGCGCCTTGCGGATGGCCTCGCGGTTGAGCTCCGGCATGCCGTAGACGAAGGTGCCGTCCGTGAGGTGCTGAGGCGCCGGATGGGGCACACCGTAGTACTTCGCATAAGCGGCCGGGTCGCGCAGGCGGAAGTCGCCGGACAGGTCCACGATGCGCGTGCCCGAGGAGAGGATCTCCATCACCACCTGGGCCGTCGTCTTGTGGGGCATGGCCAGGAAGGTGACGTCCGCGCCGGCCACGGCCTCGGAGGGCGCGAGCTGCTGGAAGGTCAAGTCCGACAGGCCCGCGAGGTTGAGATGGACGTCGCCCACCTTCTTGCCGATGTTGTCCACCGACGTGATGCGGATGACCTCGACGTTCGGGTGGAAGAGGAGACGGCGGAGGATCTCCGCGCCGCCGTAGCCGGTACCACCGATGAGGACTGCCTTCACCTTGTTGGCCATGTGCCGGGACTCCTGAGGGGTTCCGCTGGGGTGTATAGGGGCTTGCCGCGTCCGAATCCACCCCCCTCGGTGGAGCGTTGACTACCCGAAAAGCCCCCCTGGCCATCGACCAGGCGCTGTGGAACGGTTCGGCGCATGAGCAACGACTGGACCCTGCGCCCCATCGAGCCCAAGGACGACACTGCCGTAGCTTCCATCATCCGGACCGTAATGCCGGAGTTCGGGGCCAGCGGCCCGGGCTTCGCCATCCACGACACGGAGGTGGACACGATGAGCACCGCGTACTCACGGCCTCGGCACGCCTACTTCGTCGTGGAGCAGGAAGGCCGGGTGCTGGGAGGCGCGGGCATCGCGCCGCTGGCGGGCGGAGACCCGTCCGTGTGCGAGCTGCGAAAGATGTACTTCCTGAAGGAGGTGCGCGGCCGTGGGGTAGGCGAGCGGCTGCTGCGGCGGTGCCTCGACTTCGCCCGGGAGGCGGGCTACCGGCTCTGCTACCTGGAGACGCTCACCGGCATGGACCAGGCGCAGAAGCTGTACGAGCGGCTGGGCTTCGGGCGCATTCCCCAGGCCATGGGCAACACGGGGCACTTTGGGTGCAACCGCTTCTACACGCTGGACCTGAGCCGCCCTTCGCCCCCCACGAAGTGAGAAACAAACCGAACGCGAAGGTCATCGACATCCACAGCACCACGCTGGGCGGTGAGGCGGACTTCAGCTCGCTCTTCCTGGGACGTGATCTCGAACCCTCCTGCTGGATTCTTGTCAGCCGGGATGCCCGTGGATGAAGTCATGGGATGCACTCATGGTCCCATGGCTGGCTCACTCAGCACGGCTTCTTGGCCCTCATACTGCTGGCCGTCTCCCTGCTGTCGGCCTGTGCCACGACGCACTCCGCCACAGGGTGGGCGGGCGGCGAACTCCGGCTTGAAGCCCACTCTTTCTCTCACTCCGAAGAAGAGGATGTTCGGTTCGCGCGCGACGTGCCCTTCCCTCCCCTGCGCGAGAGTGAACGTGCCGAGGCCACACGTGCTGAGATTCAAAGAGCGTTGAACGAGATGTGGACAGTCACCAGCCACTCGGATGCACCTGGGGCCCACTGGGAATTCCGCTACTGGGTGGATGGCGGTGCCCTGACGCTCTTGTCCTTCCACCGCGTGAAGGAGGGAGGAGGAAGAGCCGCGCCGGTGGATCGAAGTGCCTTCCTGGCAGGGTTGGAGCACCATCTCACCACGCTGTTGGGGACTGAGGCACGACAGGTCACGCTCTCTCTGGAGCGGGAGGAGGCACGTTGGACTCTGGACCTGGACCTCTCCGCACGAACTGAGGCGCCCTGGCACGCCCGTACACTGCCATCCTCGCAAGAGGGCACCTCCAGGGCCAGCTACGCTCAGGTGCTCACCACCGCACGAGGCTTGCAACGCCTGATGGCCCTCCCCAGAAACGGTACCACCCGGCTGGAGGTACGGCTCACACTGGAAGATGACCGGATATCCAGCTGGGAGCTCTCCCGACGGGATGCTTCCGGGAGCGGGACCGACATGCCCGCCTCTGAAGCCGAGGTGACACTCGTCACCCATGCACTGCGCCCCTTCTTGAAGGGTCTGGGTGAACGAGAGGTCGTGCTGATCCTCCATGGGCGTCATTCACCCGGCGCGCCCCTGCCACGCTGGGAAGCGACGGAGGCCCGAACGCTGGAGCCGCCTCCGCCGCCGCGCGAGCTGGAAGACTTCCGGCGTGAGTACCTGGCCATGCACGAGCGCATCCTCCGTGAGTCCCGAGAGGAGATGCGGGACGGCGTGGTGTTCCTGGCCGGCTTCTCAATCGAACAGGTCGCTACGATGCTCGTGGGGGGCTTCATCCTCAAGCGGGCGCTCATCCTCTTCGAGGCAGCAGCACCTACCGTCACATCCCTTCTGGCCCGCGGAGGGCATGGAGCGGTTCGTTGGTTTCGAAATCTCCTGGTTCGCATGCCCGCCGCGGAACGGCAGGCACTCCAACAGCTCTGGCTGAAAGCAGAGACGCAAGGCCTGAAGGCCCTGAGCGAAGCGGAGAAGACCCAACTCCGAGGCCTGATGGGCCGGTTGGAAGGCCTGCTGCGAACAAGCCTGGATGACCAAGCAAAGAAGCAACTTCGTGTATGGGCCCGCACCGAGTATTTCGAGCTGCATCGTCCTGAGCTCGCCAAAGCCTTGGGAACGGTTCGGTTACAGGCCTACGACATCCACCATACTTGCCCTCTGGAGTACGCCCATCTCTTCCCCAAGCTGGACATCAATGGTGGCGCCAACCTCATTGGGCTGTACAGGGATGTACACAGGAGCATCGGCAAGGTGTGGAGTCTCGCAAGACCGGTTGCCGAGAAAATGACCGCCAGGGATGTGACTCGCATGATGGACATCGTCCACCGCCACTATCGCCGCTGGTTCCACCAGATGTACGACCCGAGTTCTGCGCCCACGTTGGCTCGTGCTGAGCAGGCTGCGCTTGCGGAAGCGGCTGAATTCTTGGCCACGCTCACCCGTTGAACCAGGGATGACCTCAATGCCCGCCATGCCTTCACTGCCCGGCCTGGACCTCCTCATCAAGACATGCCGCCACCATGGCCTGCCGCTGGAACTGTCACCTCCCCTGCCCACGGCCCCCAAGGCTGGAGAGTTGCTCTTGGCTCAGCCCTTGGACCCAATGCTTGCCGCGCTCTACCAGCGCACGGCGGACGCCTCGCTGGGACCGTTCTCCGTGTTCCGCCTCGATGCCGAACCCCACGGCTTCATTCAGGAGAACGAGTACTTCAAGCGTGACGGTGAAGAGCCCTTTCGCTCCACACACCTGTTCGCCAAAGAGACGGGGTTCTCCTATTACTTCGGCACGGTGCCTGAGTTGGCGGACTCCACTGGGCTCCAGCCCATCGTCTACATCGCCTACTACCCAGCGGAGGTCTACGGCATCCCCATTGCTTCCAACCTGGACCGGTTCTTCGCGCTCTACTCGCGCTACCTTGAGCGCATGGCGGTGGACCCCGAGTACTTGGAGACCGGCACTCCCGAGATCACCTTCCCCTGGGAGATGGCCCAGCAGGTGGCTGAGGACAGCCCCCTCGTCGCGCTGATGCGCGCTGGACGCTTCACCCACCTGCTCAATGACTACCATGGGGCGCGGAAGTGGGTGACCAACGTCCTGAGCACACTCATGTGAGGAGCCGGGGCCCGAGCGCCTCAGCGAATCTGGAACTCGGTCGTGCCCAGCGGCTGGCCGTCCATGGCCCACTCCGCCTTGTAGCTGCCCGGAGGCCAGCCCTTGTTGGGCCGTGAGAGCGTGCCACGCACCGTGTAATAGGAGCCGCTCGACAGAGGCTCATTCTGCGCGGCCACCTCGACCACGCTCTGATCGATCAGCGTATTGGGCGGTGCGGCCTTGCCCACGTCCACCGCGATCCACTTCGTCGTGATCTTGCTCCCAGGCTTGGGCACCGTGGGGAACCGGCCCACGGCGAGCAACTCGGGCGTGTCCGTGTTGAACGAGGTCTTCGTCGCCTCACAGTCCTTCGCGGGGCTCTGCTCGCACAGCGAGAACTGCGGCGCTGACTGCTTGGCCGAGCACCCGAACAGCATCACCGCGCACAGCAACGTCACCCTCATGATGTCCCCTCCTGTGGAACGCTCCCGCCGCACCCTAGCGCAGCGGCCCTCCTTCCGTCGTGGGTAACGAGTGAACGTGCCAGGTTGCCTCTCTCCCACCTCACTCCTTAGATTGGGTGAGGGAGGTCGCATGGCTTCAACCGGGAGCGTGGAGGCAGAGAAGGAGCCCTTCGACATCGACACGGTGCTGAGGCGCATCCGGGAGACAGTCCGAAGCTTCGCGGACGCGGCGATGTTTGCGCTGGCGGCCCAGGGCCATGAGACGCTGTTCGAACAACTGGTCGCCTGCATCCTCTCCATCCGGACGAGAGACGAGGTGAGCCTGCCCACCTCCCTGACCCTGCTGCGGCGCGCAAGTACCCCGGAGGCCATGAGCCGGCTCAAGCCGGAGGAAATAGAAGCCCTCATCCGCCCGGTGACGTTCCCGGAGCCCAAGGCCCGGCAGATCCACGCCATCGCCGTTCGCACGGTGGAGGAGTTCCACGGGAAGCTCCCGTGCGATGCCCAAGTGCTCCAGTCCTTCAAGGGCGTGGGCCCCAAGTGCGCCCACCTCGCGCTGGGCATCGCGTGCGGCCACGAGGCCATCAGCGTGGACATCCACGTGCACCGCGTCACGAACCGGTGGGGCTATGTACAAGCCCGTACGCCCGAGCAGACCCTGGCCGCGCTGGAGGCCCGGCTCCCCCGGGCCTACTGGGTGGAGCTCAACCGGTTACTCGTGCCGTTCGGCAAGCACGTCTGCACGGGGACGCGGCCCAAGTGCTCCACGTGCCCCGTGCTCTCCATGTGCCGCCAGATCGGCGTCCAGCACCCGCACTGATAGTATGGCGCCGGTCTGGCGGCCACAGTGCCGCAGCGGTAGCTCCCGGGAGGGGACCGACGATGCACCTTCGAAGCAGTAGGAGCGGCCTGTGGCTGGCGCCAGTGTTGACGCTGCTATCGGCGTGCGGTCTCTTTGAGAAGACAGAGACGCCGCCTGAACCGACGGCCATTCCGAAGTTCGAGGCGTTCGGGATGTTGCAGAGGTCGTACCAGGTGCGCCCGTACACCTGTGGCCGCGCCACGCTCCGCATGGTCGCGGATCGGAAGATCGATCAGGACGACATCGTCTGGTCGGCCGACGCGACACTGATCGATTTCGAGGACATGTCCTACTCCAGCGGGAACGCGACGCTGGACACGTACGAGACCTTCTCGCAGGTCGATTTCTGCGCGCGTGCGAAGCACGGCAAGTTCAAGATCCGCGCGGGGCTCAAGAGCCTGCCGGACTACTTCGCCGAAGGGGACATTGAAATCGGGCTGCCGGCCTCGGGACAGGCGAACCCGGTGCCGGCGGAGATCGTGCTCGGGCATCACCACAGCGCACCGACGCGTATCTTCTGGTCGAAGGACGGGGCGTCCTTCTTCGTGGCGTCGAAGGATCGGACACTGACGAAGTGGCACGGCACCACGCTGGCGATCGAAGGCGGCTGGGTGACGATGGGCGACGACGCGAGCTTCATCGAGGACGGCCGCGTCTTCGTGCCCATCTACAATTTCCGGTCGGCCATCTTCGATCTTCCGACGGCGCGCTACACGACCTGGTTCGATGGGCTCGGACAAGGGGCCCTCTTCGAGGCTCCGGTGACCCAGCCTGTCGGATCGGCCGAAACCCGGTCGATCAGCGCGAACGCCGGGCTCCTCGCGGCCTGGTCGTGGAACGACGGACAGAACACGGCCGGCTGCGCCATCCAAACCTTGGACCTCAAGACGAACAGGCGCCTCCTCGTCGATGCGTTTGCCCCCGCAGGCCGGGCGCGCGAGCTGAACTTCAGCGGAGGGAGCACCGGCACTCCACCTCCCACCGTGGTGCCTGAGTGGTACACCGAGGTCTCACCGAAGGGGCGCTACGTCGCCTTCGGCCCGAGCGGCTGCAGCGTGGGCAACTCCGTCTACGACACCCAGAACGATCGATTCGCCGTCTGCGGCACCACGACCATCAATACGAAGCTGCACCGCACGGGATTCTCCGATGACGAGAGCACCTTCGTCGTCGGCAATGCGCCCGATACGCGGCGCATCGAGATCTACAAGATGCCGGACTGCCGGAAGCTCGGGAACGGCCGGTTCGACAACACGACCCTCATGGGCTGGGCGCTCTCGCCGGACGGCAATACGCTCGCGGTCGTCGGCTACAACGGCGCACCGCGGCTGCTCCTGTACAACGTCGCGGAAGGCTCACCGATCTGGAAGCCACTGGACTACTTCGGCGCCAACTTTACCGAGGGTGACGTCACGCGCGACTTCGTCCTCGATTTCGAGAAGGGCGGCAACAGTACGTTCGAGCTGGGCTTCTACCGGCTCGCGTTCTCGCCGGATGGAAAACGCATCGCGGTCGCCTCGACGAACGGACGGCTCGCGCTGGTCGATCTCGAGCAGAGCGACGGCGGCATCCGCTACGACGAGCAGCCGATGGATTCCAAGAGCCCGTACCAAACACGCCTCGCGCCGGGGGGCCGCTACCTCTGGATTGCGTCGGTGGGGACGAGCGCGGACATTCATACCGGCATCTACGATCTGCAGGAGCGCCGGATGATCGTGTGGTACGACGGGAACACCGGCCCCCTGGTGACGATGGAGCAGGACTCGCTCGTCGTCCGCCGTGGCACACGCCTCTTCCGCGTGCCCTACGCGAACCCCTCGCAGGAGACGGAAGTCTTCGGCGTGGCGCCGACACAGGGCGAGGATGCGTCGATCTCGCCGAGCGGCCGCTATCAGTGCGTCGTCTCCGGTGGTCAGGCCTGCCGCAAGGATCTCCAGAGCGGCGGCGAGCAGTGCGTACAGCTTGAGCAGGCGAGCGGAGGCGCGTTGAAGACGGCCCAGAGCGCTGCGATGACGAATGACGGCAACTGCCTGCTGGGAGACGCGCTCGCCAGCCGGCTGTGGCGCTGGGGCACGGACTCGCAGACCGTCACCCTGCAGACCCACCTCGTCAGCTCCGACGCGAACGACGTCATCCGCTTCGAGCGGCTCGGCGGGCGGAACGTTCTCATCGTGACTCGCCGCCTCTTCGTCTGGAAGGTCCCATGAATCGCTTGCTGCTCTGCGCTGCCGTTTCGCTTCTTTCCGGCTGTGAGCTCTCCGGACTCGAGCAGGAGGAGGAAGTCCCCCCCGAGTGGCCCCAGTACTACTGCGGCTTCGAGTTGATCGATCTCAAGCAGGTGAAGTCCACGAACCCGGGTCACGGCAACCAGCGGCTCGACCGGGGCACGACATGCTGGGTCATCGACTTCGACGAAGATCCGCAGACGCTCAGCGGCACCGTCACGCTGCAGCGGCAGATGGGCACAACCAGCGACGGCCGTCCCGTGGGCTGCACGTTCAAGGGGTTGAGCAATCAGGTGCGCGCCGAGCTCACGGAGGGCACGTGCCTCATCCCCACGGAGACCGGGTTCGCGCGTTTCGAATTGACGACACCGGCCTCCTTCAACCCGAGGGCGGCAACCGGCAGTCAGGCCGTCCTCGACGGCACGTGGTTCGAGCAGCGCGGGCAGGACTTCATTCGCTCCAAGGCCACCTACGGGCTCTACCCGCAGTCCCAGGCCCAGAAGGCGACCGTCGACGGTTACCCGGAGTCCGCGAAGAAGATCCTGTCCTTCGCGAACGACTGGCCCGGCTGCGGCGCGTCCCGTTGCTTCAAGGTCGCGTTCGGCGGCAAGGGGCAGCTCGTCGAGAGCGACAGCAATCACTGTGCGTCGGTGCTCGGCTGGTTTCCGGATCCTTTCGCGGTCGTGATCGATCAGCGCGGCCACCTCGCCTTCGCCGACAACGCCGCATCCGTCGAGGAAGAGAACTGGCTTGCCGGCGGTCCCTCTCTGACGGGCTGCGGCAGCTTCGCCTTCACCGGCGAGCGGCCTTCGCCCTACTCGACCTACGAGGTGAAGTGGAACGCGGCCGGCGCCGGCGAGATGTCCATGGACCACACGATCTTCCATACCCAAAACAACCTGACGAAGATCTGCCGGACCCGCTGGAAGACCGAGCTGACCGCATGTGACTGATGTTCTTAGCGGTCCTGGCCCATCAACTGCGTGGCCCGCCGTGCCAGGCGCCGCCACGGGTTGGTCCGGCCACCGGCGTCGAGGGTGATCTCCTTCGAGTACTCGAAGTCCCTGTGCCAGCACCGCTCCAGCTTGCTCGCGAGTTCCGGGTCCGCCAGCACCATGGAGCCCTCGCTCAGCTTGTTGAGCGAGAGCGCATCCAGGTTGGTGGAGCCCACCACGGTGAGCCAGTCGTCCACGAGTACCGTCTTCGCATGCATCATCGACGGCTGGTACTCCCAGATGCGAACCCCGGCCCGGAGCAGCTGCTCGTAGGTGGAGCGCTGCGACGCGCGCACCAGCGGCACGTCATGCACGGGCCCCGGCCCCAGCACCCGCACGTCTACGCCCTCGTGCGCCTTGTGCACGAGCTGCTCCATGATGGCGTTGGGCGGTGTGAAGTACGCGTTGGCAATCCACAACCGCTTGCGAGCAGCGGCAATGACGATGCGCACCATCCGCTCCGCATCCGTCATCCCCAACTTGCCCATGCTGTCCACGAAGGCGCCCCGCACCGGCCCCACATGGCACGGGCCCGGCAAGTCTCTCGGGTGCAGCAGGCTCCCGCCGCTCTCCTGCCATGAGCGCGAGAACGTCAACTGCATCCGGCACACGGCCGGGCCTTCCACGCGCACGTGCGTGTCACGCCAGTTCTCCTCCGCCCGGCCATCTCCCTCCCACACCTTCCAGATGCCAAAGCCCCCCGTGTAACCGATGCGCCCATCCACGATGATGAGCTTCTGGTGGTTGCGTCCCAGCAGCCGCCCCAGCACCTTGCCCGCCAGCGGCCGGTAGTAGTGAACCTCCACGCCGCACTCGACGAGCTTGCGCTCGATCTTCTGGTCGAAGTCGTGGTCGCCGGACACCTCCTCGCTGCCCACCGGGTCCACCAGCACGCGGCAGTGCACGCCCGCGCTCACCCGCTCTTGGAGCGCCTCCACGAACCGGTCCGACAGCTCGCAGGGCCGCCAGATGTACACGAGGATGTGGATGCTCTCTTGCGCCTGCCGGATGTCCTCGAGCATCCGCTCGAACACCGTGCCGTTCTCCAGCAACTCCACCTTGTGGCCCTCGTCCAGGCACACCCCCGTGGACTGGTACAGCACGAAGGAGAAGGCATCCGGGCCTGGGGGCAGATGGAAGGGCCCCTTCATCTCATGGCGCTGGCGATCCTCCTCGTCCCACCCATGCGCTCCCGGCTGCGGGAGCACCCCATCCATGACGTCCATGTCCATGGCTTGCCAAGCTAAGGCCGCGAGGCTTCATGGCCAGTCTGCGCGAAGCTCCCACCTGTGCATGTGGCAACGATGCAACCCACCATTGCTCCGAGCGGCGCTCCATGGCGAACTGTGCCCGCCTGCCTGCTCTCCGGAGAGACAACCATGGCCATTGATGACGTGCCGGGCCCTTCCGCCCAGGAGTTGCTGTCCCTGCCCCGCCTGGCGCCGCTCGTCCCCATGCTCTACGTGGCCTGGACGGACGGTGAGCTGACCCCCGAGGAGATCCGCGCCCTGGGCGCCGCTGCCCGGGCACAGCCGTGGCTGGACCTGCGCTCCAGCGCCGTGCTGGCGCGTTGGCTGGATCCGCTCAACCCGCCCACGTCTCGGGCCCTGGCGCAGCTGCGCGAGCACATCCGCACCACCTCCGAGCGCCTGGAGCAGAGTGGGCAGCAGAGCCTCGCGGAGCTGGGAACGCAGCTCGCCGAGGTACTCGGAGGCAAGAACGCCCTGCCCGCCTCCATGCCCGAGCTGGCGCGCACCCTCGCCCCGCTGGAGACGGCACTGGGGGTCTCGGGCGTAGAGGCCGTGCGCGCCCTCGTCTCGCCCGCCACGCCCCCCCCCCTCTCGCGGGCCGCTCCCGCCCCGGCCTCCTTCGACGTGGACAAGCTGCGCCCCATCCTGGAGCGCACCTACCCCGACGTGCGCGCCAGGGTCCGCCAGTGGCTGGCCCACCCCGCCTTCCGCTACGTGGACGAGCGCGACACGAGCGCCTACCGGGAGCAGGTCTTCTCGTGGCTGAAGCAGCTGGCGGACCGAGGGCTGGGGAAGATTGCCTACCCGGATGACCTGTCGAAGGTGGACCTGGGCGCCTTCATCGCGGCCTTCGAGACGCTGGCCTCCTTCGACTTGAGCCTCGTGGTGAAGGTGGGCGTGAACTTCGGCCTGTTCGGCGGGAGCATCTACTTCCTGGGCACGGAGCGGCACCACCGCCAGGTGCTGCCCAAGGTGGCCTCGCTGGAGCTGCCCGGCTGTTTCGCCATGAGCGAGCTGGCCCACGGCTCCAATGTCCGGGACGTGGAGACGGTGGCCATCTACGACGACATCACCGGCGAGTTCGTGGTGCACACGCCCTCGGAGGGGGCGCGCAAGGAGTGGATCGGCAACGCGGCCCAGCACGCGCGCCTGGCCACGGTGTTCGCGCAGCTCGAGGTGAAGGGCGAGCGCCATGGCGTCCACGCGCTCCTCGTTCCCCTCCGCGACGAGCAGGGGCGGCTGCTCCACGGCGTCCGGGTGGAGGACTGCGGCGTGAAGATGGGGCTCAACGGCGTGGACAACGGGCGGCTGTGGTTCGACCGCGTGCGGGTGCCTCGGGAGAACCTGCTGGACCGGTTCGCGCAGGTGAGCCCCCAGGGCGAGTACACCAGCTCCATCCCCAGCGCCTCGCGGCGCTTCTTCACCATGCTGGGCACGCTGGTGGCGGGCCGGGTGAGCGTGGCGTGCGGCGGACTGAGCGCGACCAAGAGCGGCCTGGCCATCGCCATCTCCTACGGCGACGAGCGCCGGCAGTTCGGCCCGGCCGGAGCGCCCGAGGCCCGGCTGCTGGACTACCAAACCCACCAGCTGCGGCTGCTGCGCCCGCTGGCGACGACGTACGCGCTCGACTTCGCGCTCAAGTACCTGGTGAAGCGCTACGTGGGCCGCACGGAACAGGATGCCATGGAGGTGGAGGCGCTGGCAGCGGGCCTCAAGGCGTACAGCACGTGGCACACCACGCGGACGCTGCAGGTGGCGCGCGAGGCCTGCGGTGGCCAGGGCTACCTGGTGGCGAACCGGCTGCCCTCGCTCAAGGCGGACACGGACGTGTTCACCACCTTCGAGGGCGACAACACGGTGCTCATGCAGCTGGTGGCCAAGAGCCTGCTCACGGGCTACCGGCAGCAGTTCGAGGACGACCGCGTCTTCACGGTGATGAAGTTCATCGTCGAGCGGGCCTCGGGAGCGCTCACGGACCGCAACCCCTTCCAGGTGCGGCGCACAGGCAGCGAGCACCTGCGCGACGGCGACTTCCAGGTGCGCGCGCTGCGCTTCCGCGAGTCGGACCTGCTGGCCTCGGCAGCGGCGCGGCTGCGCAAGCGGCTGGGCACGGGGGTGGACTCGTTCCAGGCCTTCATCCAGGTGCAGGACCACCTGCAGGCGCTGGCGCATGCGCACGTGGAGCGCGTGGTGCTGGAGCAGTTCCTCGCGGGCGTGGAGCAGGTGGAGGACCCGGCGGTGAAGGCTGTGCTCGGCAAGCTGTGCGACTTGTACGGCCTGGGCTGCCTCGTGGAGGCGAGCGGCTGGTTCCTGGAGAACGACCACATCGAGAGCGGCAAGGCCAAGGCCATCCGCAAGGAGGTGACACGGCTGTGCGCGGAGCTGCGGCCGGACGCGGTGGCGCTCGTGCGCGCCTTCGACATCCCGGACTCGGCGCTGGCTGCCCCGATTGGCCTGGGCCGGCCCTCCCCCTGAAGAGAGCCTCCCGCTCCAGCGAAGCTTCAAACTTCTGCTCCAAGTCCGCCTCGTTCTGGGTTTCCGGATCTCTCCTCACCTGCAGCATATGGAACATCGATCAAACCCACATGGTAGGATCGTGACCATCTGCTGTAGAGTGCTCGCAAGTCTCAGCCAGGGGGGCCGATGACGGCAGCGATACACAAGGATGGAGCACCCGTGCTCCAGGGCATCCAGAAGCTCGACATGGATGTCCAGGAGCTCAAGGGGCGCGTGAGCAGACTTGAGGGCCGGATGGAGCGGCTCGAGGCCCGCATGGAGCGGCTCGAGACGTCGAACGGGCGCATCCTCGAGCAAGTCACGCGCATCGTGAAGGTGTTGACCGAGTCCCCGGCTCCCAAGAGCCACGACGGGCTGAGCGCCTACTTGGACAAGATCGAGCGGCGAATCACCGCCCTGAAGCGCTAGCCCGCCTCACTGCACGCTTGAGGGCGCGCGGAACACCTTCGGCATGGAGCCGCTGGAGGTGGACGGGGATAACTGTGCGCGGCTCATGGAACTGCGCTGCACACTGACAGTCGGCTGGTGGGTACGTACGTAATCGGGTGGAGATGGTGCTGCTGGCGCGCGATGGATGGAGTTCATCGCGTATCGCCCGACATTGGCGAGTGGCCTCCAACGTGCGACGAGTCGTACGGGCCTTTCGCCAGCATTGGAGAGCTGCTCTGGAGCGAAAACTACCGGTGCCACCGGTCGACGTGATGCACCAGCACAGGGTGCATCATCTCTCTTGGCAACTCCCACAGTATACTTCCTGCCCTCACGTAACCCATCAGGTGGCGCCTTTTCTTCCCTACTTATTGAGATAAGCTCTCTGCGTCTGAAGCTGGGGTACCTCAGACGAGGGCTTGTTCAGCAAGTCGAACGGTCCGTCATTATCTTTGCGGCATGACGCACCAGTCGCCAAAAGGCCAACTTTCGGGTCGGATCTCCGAAAAGATCTCGCAGCGGATGAAGGCCGTGCGCCGGCGCGATACCAAGCCAGAACTTGCGGTTCGGCGGCTTCTCTGGGAGGCGGGAGCCCGCTTCAGGCTCTGCGCGAGAGATCTTCCCGGGACGCCCGATATCGCCAACAAGACTGCACGCTGGGCGATCTTCGTGAACGGCTGCTTCTGGCACGGCCATCGAAATTGCCCGCTGGCGACATTGCCGAAGAGAAACCAGGGGTTCTGGAAGACCAAGTTAGCGAACAACCGCGCCCGGGATGCTCGCAAAGCGCGCGCACTCAGGGGCCTCGGTTACAAGGTCTTCGTGGTATGGCAGTGCGAGCTCAGGGCCCCCGACGCCGTCAGTCGGCGGTTCGTGAAGGCTGGTGTAACGAAGCGATGAGTAGCTCTTTGGACGAAATTGACGGCGACGACCACATTTTCCTCCGTCGGACGATGCGCCCCCCTTACGAGAGGGGGCATCACTCTGTCCGGCTGGTTGACCTCTTCGCGGGCTCCGGCGGGCTCACCCTCGGAGTCGCCGAGGCTTGCCGCCGCTTCGGGCGGGGCCTCGAAGTGCGGCTCGCAATGGAGTGGGACGAGCACATTCGGGGTGTCTACGACCTCAATTTTGGGTCGAGCGTGGCTAGAGAGCGAGGAGATGTCTGCTCGCGGTTCGACCGTGCCGTCGGGCGATCTCCTTCCGCTTCTGAGGAGCGAACGCGAGCCGAAGTGGGCAAGGTCGACATCCTCGTTGGAGGTCCTCCGTGCCAGGGGCACTCGGATCTCAACAACCACACTCGCAGAAAGGACGAGAAGAACGAGTTGTATCTCGTCATGGTCCGAGCCGCTGAAGTGCTCGGGCCGACTTACCTGATGATCGAAAACGTCCAAGGCGTTCGGCGAGACCATCGAGCTGTGCTTGACCGCGCTACGCGACACCTTCAAGACATCGGTTATGAAGTGGAGGAAGCCCTTGTCCGCATGGTGGATATCGGCGTCCCACAGAAGCGCGTGAGGCACATCCTAGTCGCGGCTAGGGGATGCAGTATCGGTGGAGTCCTCGACCTACCCGCCATTGCCTCTCCCCGCTCCCTGAAGTGGGCAATCGGCGACCTCCAAGGACGGACTTCGGATTTGGTCTTCGACAGTTCCTCACGCCTGACACCTGAGAACCTAGCTCGTGCGAACCTCTTACTGAGACGGGGATTGTACGACCTGCCGAATCGTTATCGACCGCCCTGTCATCGCGACAACCCGACTCACCGCTACACGGCGATGTACGGCCGCCTTTCGTGGGATGAACCTGCCCACACGATCACCACAGGATTCGGAAGCCCCGGGCAAGGTCGATTCCTCCACCCGTCCGAGCCGCGAACACTCACGCCTCACGAAGCGGCACGAGTCCAGTTTTTCCCGGACTGGTTTACCTTCGGGTCCGCCACGACGCGCAAGATTCTCTCTCACTGCATCGGTAATGCTGTTCCTCCAAAATTGGCCTACGCAGTGGTTACCCGCCTCCTTCAACGGACCGCTGGTAAGCCCGTTGATGCCGCGCCAGAGGCAACTCGCAACGAGCCCAACGACCGCCCGAATCGCCCGAGGAGCCAGACCGGAAAAGCGGCCTGACACCAGTGGTGGTGGGATGGTCACTGCCCCTTCGAAGGCCGCCGACATACTCCTGCCTAGAGCAACACAGAGGAAGGTCGTACGGCTCGGATGTTTTGCCCACAAGTAATATTCTGCTTGGGACGGACGGACCTTGTGGCTTGCCGCTGCCAGAGCAGGTGAGCTACCTGCGCGCCATCCCCCAATAAGGGGGGGTGGTGGTTCCTCCATGCCCGCATAGGATGGTGACTTCACGGCCGGGGGTCGGCCATGACGGCTCGCTCCGCCAACCTGAGGAGGATGAACAGTGAGTGGAGAGATTGGTACTGCCAAGGTCGGGGCAGGAGCGCCAACGCTCGTGCCACGTATCGACGGTCCCGTGCTGTCGGACACCCTGGGAGCACTTGCGGCGGGAATTGGCAAGTCGTCACCCATGACTCCGGCGACCCTGGAGCGCGTCAAGGAGCAGGTGACGCGACTCATGACATCGATCCTACGGAACTACGCGGCCAACGTCGCATCTGGAGAGGTCGGCCCGAGTGGCACGGGGCTCGCGACGGAACAGGCTCCGCTCAAGGAGGGTTGTCCGACGGGACTGCTCTACGGCCGAGTCCAGAGCGGCAAGACGCTGGCAATGATCACCACTGCCGCTATGGCCATCGACAACGGCTTCAAAGTCATCGTTGTCCTCACTTCGGACAACGTCAGCTTGGTGAAGCAGACCGCAGACCGCTTCGGCGTGCTCCAAGGTGTCGTCGTGAAGGAGTCGACGGACATCGGGTCGTGGATCTCGGACGTCGACCACGTGCGCGCGTCGCTCTCGGAGGCCGGCCTAGTCCTGATTACGGCGAAGAACACTTCGCACCTCTCGACGTTCGTCGATTTCCTACGGACGGTCGGGGCTTCGGAGCATCCCGCCTTGATCCTCGATGACGAGGCCGATCAGGCGTCGCTCGACACGAGTGTTGCCGCCCGGTCGCGTGCGCGCGCAAAGGGCAAGGCTCCTGCGCCCAGTGCAGTCCCGAGCGCGATCTTCTCGAAAACGAACGTCAACGACCGTGAAGGGGAGGAGGGCTTCTCGATCCGTCAGACGCTTCGCCACCACCTATACCTCCAAGTGACCGCGACGCCGTACGCCCTGCTCCTCCAGAACACGGATAGCCCGCTTCGACCCCTGTTCACTGAAGTGCTTGAGCCGGGGCAGGGGTACACGGGTGGGGAGTTCTTCTTCCCCAAGAACGTCATCGATGAAGGTGCAGCCCCGTTGGTCTATATTGCGGCTAACGAGGGCGACAGTCTCACCGGGGGAGAGACGCCCGATGGCCTGCGCAACTCCCTGTACTACTTCCTGGTCGCAACTGCTGCGCAGGGACTCGCCGACCCGAAGTCGAAGCTCGGCCCGCAGAGTTACCTCTGTCACACGAGCGTCAAGAAAGACGACCACGAGGTGGCGGCGAAACGCGTACGCGAGCTGCTCATGGAGGTCTACGAGTCGCTCAAGGGCGACCGCACGACCGCCCGCATCGGTTTGCAGCGAGGGCTCAAGGAGCTGTCGCGCAGCGTCACCTCCCTTCCGAAGTTGGAAACCGTCGAGGAGTACGTGCGGCAGCGTCTTCGCAACCGAGAGGTGAAGGTCGTCAACTCGGAGCAGGACGACGCCAATTTCGGGCCGAAGCTCAACTTCATCGTTGGCGGGAACATCCTGGGCCGTGGCCTGACGATCGACAATCTGCTCGTCACCTACTACCTGCGCTCCGCGAAGATCGCCCAGATGGACACGATGCTCCAGCACGCGCGCATGTTCGGCTACCGGGAGTCGGCTAAGTCTTTCCTCCGCGTGTACATTCCTGAGCTCCAGGCCCTACGCTTCCACCAGATTTGCACGGCCGAGCACCGGCTGCGCAACCTTCTCGGGACGAACGGCTCCCCTGCTCAAGTTCCGGTACAAGTCGCGCGCAAACTGCGGGCAACACGAACCAGCGTCCTCGATACGTCACACGTCGTAGCCTACATGCCGGGCGAGCACCTCTACCCAGCGGCGCCTCTCTTCCAGCCGAAGCCGGCTGCTGCGGAGCACAAAAAGGCCCTCGAAAAGGTCGAGAAGCTGTTCCCCGGTGGGAAGTTCGGACCGATCAAGCGGGATGCGCTCCACCCCGTGTCGCTCGCGGAGATCATCGAGGCGCTGGGCTACCTCCCTTACGACAATCTGGGTACGGGGCAGTGGGACCCTGAGGCAATCAAGAGTGTCCTGCAAAGCTCCTCGGCGCTCTTCGCAAACCAAGGTTATCTGTACGCACGTACCGCAAAGCGCACGAGTTTGACCGAAGGCATGGTCGGGGGGACGGAGCTCCAGGCGCTGCGCGCTGCCGGGCGTCCCGTCCTCTGCGTCTTCAAAGACGATTCGGGGCAACTGAAGCGAATCGGGCAAACGGTCGAAGTCAACATCGACTTCCCGTACATCTTCCCGGAGCTTGTCCTACCCATGCGAGCCGATCTGCCTGCTCACGTCTTCAACGACGCAAGCGCCGACGCCGGACCCGTTGAATGAAATGGTCTGCCTCCGACTTGCGTCGTCTACTCGCAACCGCCGCCATGGCTGAGCCGAACCCGGACGAGAAGACCTACAAAGTCGTCGGTGAGCTTGTGGCCGGACACGCCAAGCTGCTTGTGACGCTCAGCCCGCAGCGTGATACCACTCTCCTTGTTACGGGGGTGCATGGCCATGCCACGGCAGGTTTCTCTACCCGTGCGCTCCGGGTGCAGGAATATCCCGCTGTGGACTTCGACGTGGACGGTGCACAGTTTTCTGCGAGCGCTATTGCCGTTGCCTGCTTGGACGAACACCTCTTGGACGTCTTTGCTCCGCTTGGAGTCGAGTTGGGCAACGCGCTCGCATCCACTCCGGCACCGACGGCGGCGATGGTCGTTTCGCTGCTCCAGCGATGGAGCAGCCTCTTCGCGCCAGCTGCTCGCCTCTCGGAGGCGGAGGAACTCGGCTTGTGGGGCGAGTTGTGGACCATCAGCCAGAGCGCTGACCCGGACGTCCTCGTGCGAGGCTGGCAGGGGAGCGATGGCGGGACGTACGACTTCTTCGTCGAAGAGGCACGGTTAGAGGTGAAGGCTTCGCGCCACCCTGGTGTACACCATGTGTCGCTCACCCAGGTGGCTCCCCAAGACGGTTCCGGCATCCTCCTTTCGCTCGCGGCAGAGCGCAGCGCCACGGGGCAGAGCGTAGCCAGCCTTGCAAAGTCGCTCCTTGCCCGCCTTCCCGATGCGACGCCGCTTCTTGAGGCTCTCGCGCGACACAGTCTGTCGCTTGCGACTCTGGATGCAGCCTCAACTCGATACCGGTTATTGATTCCTCCGATGGCCTTCGCTCTCGCGACGGTGCCGCGCATCCGTACGGTCGACCCCGGAGTGTCGTCGGTCCGGTATGTCATTCACCTGCACGGTACTCCGCAACTGGAGGGTGCCACGTTGGCCTCGACACTTTGGCGCTTTGGTCTCACGGCACTCGCGGAAATCATGTGAGAATGGCGCTATGCGGCTCGTGGAACTCCTCGCAGGCCTGGATCAAGAGACGCTCGATAGGCTCGCCCATCACCATCTTGAAGCGGGAGAGGCGGAGAATCGAGCGACTGTGTGCGTCAACTTGGAGAACGTGCTCCGCAGCCCGAAGTACGTCCGAGAAACCATCTACAATCTCCAGCCCCCATCATTCCGAATGCTTGAGCGGTTGCTCGATGCGGAGGGTTATTCTCTCCCACTCGACGGCCTCAAGGAGAGCGTCATTGCCGATACCCTCGACTTGGCGCAGCGGGTAACCAATGGTGAAATCCTGGGACGGGATAGCGGGCTTGTCGTCTACCGGCGCGTGCTGCTTGAGGCACGGCGGAACGAGCTCGAACTCGATGCATCCGAAGCCGCGCTCCTGGGGGTGCTTCGTCGCGAGCTGAAGATTCGTCAGGCCGAGCATTTCCTCATCGAGCACCACGAGGACTTCCACCATTTCTGGAACACGGACCATGCATTCCTCGGAGCCCTCAACGGGTTGCGCTCAAGTGGGCTGGTTTATAGCGCGCACGGCCAACTCCGTTTCCCGGAAGACCTCGTAGCCATTGCTCGGCAGGTGCTGGGCCTCGAAGCTGACGCCGCAGCACGCAAACGGCTCTTCGAGCGCCTGACGGGAGCCGATGTGAGTGCAGCCCTAGAAGTGGCAGCCCTCCGGACGAGCGGTACCAAAGAGGAAAAAGTTCAGCGGCTCGTGGACAACTACGTGCAGCCCACCGAGGTCTTGACACCAGTGCCGCTCGCGACGCTTCGCGATGTGTGCCGGGATGTCGAACTTGGGGTGGGGGGCAGCAAGGAGGAGCTCGTTGCTCGCCTAGTCCGTTTCTTCGCTCTCGGTTACGACATTCGGCCTAAGCCTGCTGCCCCCCCGCCTCCACCGCCTGAGCCACGCCACCTGTCCACGCCTGCTTTCGACACACTCTTCGCTTCGTTCCGAGGCCAGGACCTGTCGGACATCCTCTCAAGTATCGACGCATCGCGGGTGACTGGCTCTAAGGAGCAGCTCGTCCAGCTGCTCCGGGAGTCTCGATTCAGCGAGATTTCGCTGATGATGGAACTCGACTCCAAGCAGCTCGATGCCGCCCTGGCGAAACACCAGCTGAAGATTGGAGGCTCCAAACGGGAGAAGATTCAACGACTCCTAGAGCAATTCTCCCGGCCTTTAGCGGAGCGTCCGCACGAGTAGCTGGGTGGTACTCTGCCTCGGGAAACTACGTGACGGCTCACCACGAACACCGAAGCGCGGTGGGCAAAGTAGCGGCAGCTCATCCTGACGCGGCACGAAACACCCGTCTACTACGTCTCCAAAGGAGGGAAACGCTCCGACGCCCGGGGCTGGGGCCGCAGAGCCGCCTTATTGCTGAGAAGGGGCTATCACCTTCTCAGGTTCCTATTGGGCCACTCCTTCGCAGCTCAGACTCATAATCCGTAGGCGCTGCCTTGAACACGAGGCAATCCGGGGAGCACTAACTAGCCCGCCTCACTGCACGCTGGAGGGCGCGCGGAACACCTCGCCATCGTGCCCCTCCAGCACCAGGCTGGCGCTGTTGGAGGGGGACACGCGGAGCTGTGCCCGGGGCTGCCCCAGCCGGTCCACGAGCAGCAACCCCGGCGAGCCGTGCTCGTCCGCTCCGAGGATGGCGCGCGGCCGGCCGTCCTCGTCCGCCAGCTCCAGCCGGGACGAGCCATCCGGGAACATGCCCACGGCGAAGAACTCCGCGCCGCCCTTCTTCGCGAACGCCAGCCGCGGCGCCTCGTCCGAGTACACAGTGAGCTCGGCGAGCGCGAGCCCCTCGGCGGTGGAGAAGCGAAGCTTCGGCGAGCCATCCGCGGAGATGCCGAGCAGGGCCCGGGGATTGCCCGCCGCGTCATTGAGCACCAGGCCCGTGCTCCCATCTGCCTCGGCCGCGAGCGTGGCGCGCGGGCGCCCCTGCGCATCCGTCAGTGTCAGCCGGGACACCTCCAGCGCCCCACCCTGCCCTCGAAGCAAGGCGGCGCCCAGTCCCAGTGCAGCCAGGGCCAGCGCCCCTAGGGCCACGCCCTGCATGCGCCGGTAGCTGCGCTCCAACAGCTCCATCCGCGACTCGAGGTGGTGGTGGTCCATGGTTCCTCAGAGGCTAACGAACCGTGGAAAACCGCGCGAGGCTCCGAGTATTCCCATTCACGGGTGGTGAACTGATGCAGCTGCTCCTCCGGGGTGCCGGAGAAGTCAGCGCCGGTCGCGCTTGAGGTCCGAGAGGATCTTCTTCAGGTACCAAGCTTCGGTGCGGCCGGGGAACCGCTCCTTGTTCGCCATGAGGTGGCGCGCGAGCGACTCCTCGGCTTGGGCCCGGGGCAGGGGCGTGTTGCGGAACCAGGCCCGCCGCAGCCGCTGAGCCTCCGTGCCTCGGAGCAGCAGCCCGAGGACCACGACGCCCACCACCACGCCCACGAAGATCAACGCCGCCTGACCGTCCACACTCACCCTCCTCGAAGGCTCGGGCTCAGAAAAGCTTCCACCACTTCTTCTTTGGCGCATCGCTCGGATCCGAAGGCTCCTCGGACTTCGGCGCCTCGCTCCCGGCTGTCCCGGACGGGACCGGCGCGCTCGCGGGTGCCGCCGCCGCCCCCGGCTTCGGAGATGCCCCGGGCTTGGGCCGCGGCGGCATCACCGTCTTGCGCCCGTACTTCAGCTCCAGCGCGCGAGCCTTGTCCTGGAAGACCTTGCCCTTCACCGGGTCCACCATGGCCACGTAGTTGGCGAAGCCCACGGCGGAGGCGATGACGTCCGTCGAGCCGTTCCACTTCTTGCCCGCAGGCCCGGTCTTCTCGAGCTGGTGCAGCAGGGCCCGGAAGCGCCGCAGCGTCTCACGGTCCACGCCGGGCTTGTCGTTGACGACGACGCCCGTCACCTCCTGCTGCCCGCCCCGCCGCAGAACCCGCGTCTTCTCGGGATGCGGGACGAAGCCCTCCTTGTGGACGACGAACCGGACCAGCCGCAGCATCTTCCCCACGTCCCCGGTACCACCCTTGGGCACGGAGAACGTCAGGTCATCCGCGTAGCGCGTGTACGTGAAGCCCAGCTTCTTCGCCGCGCCCAGCAGCCGCCGGTCGAGCCGCCGGCACAGCAGGTTCGTCAGCGCCGGAGAAGTCGGCGCGCCCTGAGGCAGCCTGCGGCCTCCCTGCGCCACGAAGTAGCGCTGCCCATCCAGCTCCACCTCTTCCACATCCGGCTCGGTGCACAGCAGCGCCAGCGCCGTGGCCGTCGCCTCGCTGTACCCCAGCTTCACGAAGAAGCCCTTCACCCGGGGGTACACCACCGTGGGGAAGAAGTCCTTCAGGTCCAGGTTCACCACCACCGCCGCGCCCACGTGCGGCTTCGCGTTGCTGACGATGGAGCGCCCGGCCCGGAAGCCATGCGCCGCGTCGTGCACCGCCACCTTCTCCAGCACGTTCGCGAGCACCCAGTGCTGCGCCGCCTTCAGCCGAGGCAGCGGCGCGGAGATGAGCCGCATGCCGCCCGTCTTCTTCGGCAGGGCGAAGCGCACGTAGTTCGTCCGCGTGGATACGCCCCGCGCGTACGAGAGCCCGCGCAGCTGGCCCACCGTGAGCCCCAGGGCCTGGGCCAGCACCTCGGGCGTCTCCAGCTTCGGCAGCCCCTGGCGCTCCAGCTTCGCCGCGTCCGGGGTGCGCTGGTTCAGCCCGCCTGACACCCCGCGCCCGAGGAACAGAATCTCCTTCGCCTTGCGAGCCTTCCACGCCTCGGCGCGGGCCACGCGCTCGCGCTCGTGGCGCTCCTTCGTCTCCTTCTGCTTGCGCTTGCTCTCGGCGAGCCGCTTCTTGCGCAGCTCCTTCTTCAGCCGCTCCAGGTTGCCCAGGCGGGACTGCTCGGTGGTCAGCGCGCGAATCTGGGCCTGCAGCTCCGCCTTGCGATGCACCTCGTCCCGCGGGTCTCCCGGAGCGCCGCTGCGCTCGGGCCAGAAGCCCAGCCGCACCATCTCCTCCAGGACAACCTCCTCCTTGGAGGTGGACTGGATTCGCTCGTACAGCTCCTGCCGGTTGCGGGGAGGTTGTTGGGCCATGACGTTGTCATGAAGAGCTGGGAGGGTCCGCCCACGCAGCGGTCCGAGAGCACCTTCGTACTGCTCTCTGGACTGGCTCGTCTCGACTCAAGCCGTAGCCCCTACCCCGGGCGCTATGGATTTACGGAATCCACACCGCCATACGCCTGGGGTAGGGAGCTACGGCACAGTCAAGAGCGGGCCAGTGATGCATCACAGGCCATCAGGCAAGGACGGCGAAACGCCGCCCAGGTTGCAAGGTACCGCCCTCTGACCGCCGCGTGCGCGAACCCTCCGTCTCTTCATGTCCGATAGGACCTCGAGTGCTGGAGCCTCAGCGCGAGCAGATGCTCGCAAGGCCCTTTGAACAACTTGTTCTGCTGGAAGAAGTTGCAGGTGCACTCGGCGGAGACCATACGCTGATCCCCATCGAGCCGCAAAGCGGCGCGCTGCACCTTGGTGGCCTCGCGCACCGTGCCCTTGAGCTCCAGCGAGCCATCCACATTCGACGGCTGCGCCTGCACCATCACCGCCTTCGCATCGAGGAAGCGCGTGGCCTTCTCCTCGCGCTCATTGGAGAACCGCAGCTTCTCCATGGGCAGGGGCTCGCGGCTCAGCTCGCGGGCGCGGTACACGTTCTTGTTCAAGTCCCAGATGGCGCGGCCCGCCTGCGTGTACGCGCCGAGCGCTCCGAGCACCGTGGCCCGGTCCAGCCCGAGCCGCGCAGCCAGCGCCTCCGGCGGCTCGCGCCACGTCTCCTTCAGCGCGTCGAAGACGCGGCGCCGGGTGAACTCATCCACCTCGGTGCGAGGGGCCATCAGGTCGAAGTTGCCCGCGGTGGACCAGTCGTTCGCCGTCCACCCGGAGAGCCCGAGGGTGAAGGACAAATCTCCGAGGTCCGCGACATAGAAGGACGGCATGCCGCTGCCCAGCAGGTGCACGGTGAAGCGCTTGGCCACGGGAATGAGCCGCTCGAGGATGAGCAGGCGGCGGCGGCCCCAGACGCGGATGTCGTGCGAGCCCTCGCCCTCGTAAATGGAACGGGGGCACGTCACCTCGAGGTTCCACGGCTCGAAGAGGACCTTCACCGGCTGGCCGGGCTTGAGTTGGTAACGCATGGAGCGCGGGCCCTTCTTCTCCTTGCGCCGCTTGAGCACGAAGAGGAAGTTGTGCACGTCCATGGGGTGCAGGGTGACGCGCGTGGCCGGCAGGCTCATGGCCGAGTTCACCTGCAGGAACCCGCGCACCCACGAGTCCGGCAGGTCGATCTTCACTTCCTTGTAGGCGGCGTCCTCGCCCGTCTTCGTGGTGAAGCCCGTGGGGTCCACCTCGAAGCGCGTCTTCTTGTACGAGCGGATCTTCTGGAACTCGTCATACAGCGGCGACGAGTAATCGATGTTGGTGGTGCCGCAGGAGAACTCGCCGACGTTCTGGAACACCTCGTAGCTGGCACCGAGCCGGCCGTAGCTGGACTCGTCCTGGCTGAAGCACTCGAAAAAGGCCTCATCCGGGTGAACGGTGATGACTGGGTCGAGCACGAACCAGAAGTCCTTGTTCCGCTCGTAGAGGTAATTGAAGTAGCGGCGCCGGGCCTCCAGGAACGGCCCCATGCGGCGAGCGCTCTGCCGCTCCAGCTCCGTTAGCTCCTCGCGCAGGACCTTGAGGCGGCTGGCCACCTGCTGACGCTGGGCGAAGATGGCGTCGAGGTCCGCATCCTCCTGCTTGGCGGCCCAGGCCTTGTAGGCCGTCTTGTCCTTGGGCTTGAAGCGCAGATCCGAGACCACCACGCTGTGCAGGGCGGAGATGGCCTCGCGGAAGGCGACGTTCTGGCGCAGGTCGCCGGAGAAGTACGTGGGAGGGCGCTTGGTGTCCGGCGAGAAGGACAGCTCGGTGCGGTCGCCCCGGTGCTCGACGGCGGTGTTGCCCCGATAGGCGTACTCAAACTCCACGACGGACCTCCACCGGCTTCAAGCGCACGGGCAGTGGGACGGCAGGCTGCGCCTTCCCGATGGCGAGCATGGCCTCCAGCGCCGCGGCGCGATTCTCTATAGCAATGGTCGCTGACAATCGGTGCAGCACGTCCATGGCATGGCGGCCGGAGACCTCATCGCGCCGCCCCTCCTTGCGGAGGAACTCCAGCACGCGGCTGCGCGCGGCGCGACCCTTGTTCACCTGGTTCAGCACGCGATGGAAGTACGGCACCAGCTTCTCCACCATGGCCACGCTACCGCCTGCGAAGCGGTCCAGGTAGTGCGTGGCGAAGAGCTGCACGGCGGGCGTGGGGTGCTCGGAGAGGCGCAGCAGCAGCTCCGGCCCGTCCGACTCGCGGAACGAGCGCGCCAGCATCTCCCGGCCGAAGGTCTGCACATCGGGCCGCACGCTGTCCGCCACGGAGACGAGCACCTCCAGGGTGTAGTCCTCGGGGGCGAAGCGGTCGCGGAAGTAGCGGAAGGCGAAAGCGCGGGCATCGTCCCAGCGCGTGTCGAGCAGCCGCACCGCCGTGGCCAGATCCGCGCGCACGTCGGCCACGTGACCCTCGAGCCAGCGCCAAGCCCACTCGCGAACCTTGAGCACGTCATGCCCGGCCAGCTTCACAGCCCGAGGCACATCCACCGTCAGCGCATCACCGCGCTTCTCGAGCAGCTCTCCGCCCAGGGTCTGCGCCGTGCCATCCTCGGAGTCCAGCAGCCGCCAGACCGTCTCGGCGGGAACGGTGTGGAACGCGGCCGCCAGCTCGCCGCTGAGCAGGCTCGCGACGTGCTCCGGCACGCCCTCGGGAAGCCGCCGGCGGAGAAGCGCCGCCACGAGCAGCTCCACCACCCGCGCGCCGGCCTGTGCATCCAGGGCGATGAGCCGCCCGAGCAGTGGACGAATCCCCTGCCGCACATCCGGGTGAGGACTGGAGGCCAGCCGCCCGAGCACGGCCTCGTTCGCGCGGAACGCCTCGTCCGGCATCTTCCCCAGCAAGCGCAGGCCGAGGGTGCGCAGCGAGGCACTCGCGGACTGCAGCAGGTGGCCAAGCACCTCGGGAGGCACCGGCTCGGTGCGCAGGTCCCGGCGCAGAAGCAGCTCACCGCCCAGCTCCTGAATCTCGACGAGCGGATGGCCAAGCAGCTCTATAAGGACTTCGGTCCCTGGCGGCCTGCCCAGAGGTCCCAGCGCGGCAAGCACCAGCTGCTTCACATCGGCGGCCAGCGGACCATCATTGGGGCCCAGCTTCCGGGCGGCCTGAAGCAGGTGGCGGATGAACGCCTCGGCCACGTCATCGGGCAGGACGGAGCCACGCAGGATGTTGGCCACATACTGCCGGGTCTCGGTCTGCGGAGAGATGGCCAGCGCGGCGAGGAAGCCCAGGTCCTTCAGCAACACCTCCCGCAGTGCGTCCAACCACCGGAAGGCCTGCTGACGGGCAGGCGCGTACGGCGAGCGCGCCGCCGCGAGCACCAGCGCCCGAGGCTCCCCGCGCGCATTGACCCGCTCGACAGCCAGGTCCAAGCCGAGCTGAGCGGTGGGCGCATAGGGCTTCTCGAGCAGCATCGCGACCGCATCCTCGTCGAGCTGGGCGAGGAACGCGGGCAGGGAGCGCAGCGCGCGAGCCGCGAACGTGTGCACGGGAGCGCAGCGGCTCTCGTCGAGCAGGTGCATCAGCCCTTGAGGTGTCCGGTCCCACAGCGCGGGGAAGCTCTCCTCGCGAGTCCGGACGTCCTGCTGCGAGGAGGGCTTCCACTTCGAATAGAAGGCGAGCTTGTGGTCCACCGGCTCGAGGTACCGGCTGTTCCCGTAGAGCAGGTGGTTGAAGGCCCAGTAGGGAGCGAACGGTCCCCAAAAGTGCTGCTCGCGTCTGGCGCCATATCCAGTGCTCGTGGTGAGCTCGGGCACGGCGTCCGCGTCGGTGAAGGCCAGCAACACACCCACGGCCATCTTCACGAACTCAGAGTCCTCGATTTGCCCCATCCGCCGCAGGGTGCGCCAGATGCGGCGGCGCAGGAACAGGCGCGTGGACTTGGCGAAGCCGTCGCGGCTGCTGCGGTTGGTGGAGCGCTCCTTCTCATAGCGCCAGGCGATGATGCCGAACACCTCGCCATCGCGGCGGTACTCGGCCATCTTGAAGACGTGGCGCAGGGCCTTCACGGCACCGCGCTGGAAGGGAGCGGTCCGCAGCACGCGCAGCAGCGCGGGCCGCACGGCCTCCGAGTCCACCAGGTACACCGTCTCCAGCACCGCGTACGGGTCCTTCCCACTGGAGAGGTGCTTGTCGAGCTCCTGGCCGAAGAGTTCCGCATTCCCCGCCTGAGCAGCGTCGCGAAGCACCGGGGGCAGCTTGCCCATCAAGTCCTGACGGAACTCGCGGCGGGTGGCTTCATCGGAGAGCTGGAGCAGCGCCTCGGTGGCGATGCGGCGGACCATGTCCGGCGTCCCGGCATCTCCATAGAGCCGCCCGAGCGCCGCCACGGATTGCGCCGAGCCCAGCCGCCCGAGCGCCGCGGCGAGGCAGTAGGCGCGCAGCGGAGTGGCCCGCTCCAACATGGGCAACAGGATGGGCTCGGCGGCACGGATACGAAGCTCGCCCACTCGCCAGATGACGCGTTCCAGGGGACGAGCCGTCGCGCGCACCTCGGTGGAGCGGAACCACCGGCGAGTGCTGGCCTCCTGGGTGAGTTGCTGGAGCAGGATGCGCTCCCGGGCCGAAGCCCCCGGAGGTGCAGCCGGTGCCCCCGGGGCAGCCGCGGCGGCGGATCCCCCAGCAGCGACAGGCGTGGGAGCCGCAGGCCGAGGAGCAGGCGGAGGCAGCCCGGTAGACGGGTGGCCCGCGCGCACGTAGCCCGTGTCCAGCTTGGACTGGACGAGCTTGTCGTAGGCCTTCCGCGCCTCGGCCATGGAGACGGGCGCGGGGGTCTTGGTGCCGTCCTTGAGGGCGGTGCCGCGTCGGCCGTAGCGGAAGTTGACGACGTACTGGCCTGCACCCACTTCGAGCAGGTCCACCTCGTACACCTTGTCGCTCTTCCCTTCCTGGAAGAGCAGGGTCACCTGCTCGATCAGCTTCACGTCAGCTCACCAGCTTCTTGATGTCACCGTAGGCGCGGTAGAAACCGCCGCGCGCGGACTCACGCACGCCCTCGACGACGAAGCGGGAGCCCGCCTCGCGGATGTCCTTGGGGAACTGCACGTGCCAGTTCTTGTTGTACCCCGAGGAGGTGACACGCACGCGCACGTGGCCACCGTCCTCGTAGCACTCGACGATGACGCCCGAGCCCGCGCTGCGGGTGGTTTCCACCGTGCCGACCTGAGCGGCGGCGAGCGGCTTGGGAGCCTTGACGGTGACGGGCTTGGGAACAGAGCCCTTCTGGGCGGCCTGGATGGCGGCCTCGCTGGCATCGATGCAGGCCAGGGAGCCGTCGGTGGTGACGAGGTAGAGCCGGTCCTTGAAGAACTGCATGGAGAAGGCGGAGCCGCAGCCGGTGGACAGCTTCCACAGGCGCTCGCCCTTGTCATTGAAGCAGTAGATGCTGGACATGTTGTCGCCCGCGAAGACGTACTTCCCATCCTCCACGGCGGCGCACGAGAACACGGCCGCGTCACACTTCATGACAGGCCCCACGTCCCCCTTCTTGGAGAAGCGGTGGACATAGCCGGTGTTGGTGCAGGCGTAGATGGAGGATTCCTCCTGCCAGCCGAACATGACGTGGCCCTGAGTAGGCTTGGACCAGATCTCGCTGCCGTCCTCCCAGTCGTACATGGTCACGCCCTTGGCGTGGCCGTGGTACATGCCGACCTCATCGCAGCGGACCATCCACGCGTGGGTTCCCTTGCTCTGGCGGGACCAGACGGACTCATCCTCGTGGTTGATGGCGGTGAGCTTGCCGTTGGCGTCGGAGACGCCGAGCACGGCATCCTTGATGTCGAGCCAGAAGATGTCGACGTCTTCGGCGATCTCGTAGGCCTTGCGAGGCACCTTGCCACTGAGATCGTACACGTTGCCGTCATCGCAGCCGGCGTACAGCCAGCGGTCATCGGCGACGATGCACTTGACGCCGTCGGGGAGACGGAACTGGTTGAGGACCTTGCCGTCGTGGCTGAGCGAGTAGATGTTGCCGCTCTCGTTACCGACCCAGCAGCGGGCGTCGTCGACGAAGATGCCGAAGGCGCGCTCGCCGGTGCCAAACTTCCAGAGGATGGGAGACTGCTTGGCGGTAGAGCTACCGCTGGTGATCTCGCGGCGGGTGATGGAGCGCTTCTTGCGGGCGCCCATGACGGCGGGGGCGTAGCCCTTCTTGGTCTTCTCGGCGATCTTCTTCTGGGCTTCGGCGAGGGCCTTGTCGGCGCTGGGGAAGTCGGTGACCTTGAGCTGACCGGAGTCCCCGATGCGGCCGAAGCGGATGGAGAGCTTCTTTCCTTCCACTTTGACTTCGTAGAACTTGTGCGAGCTACCGCCGTCTTCCGAAAGCTCCAGGTACGTCAGCTGATCAGCCATGCCGGTAAACCCCTCCAGGCGAACGAGCAGGAGCCTAGCCGCACCCGCTGACATTCCGGAAGTCCCGGCTTGCGCATGGAGGATCCGAGAGGCTGGGTAGCAGAAAGCGAGTGTCTCGCTGACGCGCTGCCAGTAGGTTCTTCGGTTGCGCTGCAGGGACTCCGCACTGCTGAGGTGGGGATGTGGACGGGGCAGGTGCTGGTAGCTCCGCGCATGGAACTCGATCGGCTTGGCAAACGTGAGGAGATCCAGAACACCGGGATCTATGTGCTGGTGGGTCCTTCGGAGGATCGATCGTTCGAGACAACGGTCTACGTCGGAGAGGCGGACGACGTCTGGGCTCGCCTCAAGAACCACGATTCGAAGAAAGACTTCTGGAGAAGGGCTCGTTCATCATCCAGAACGGCTCCACCGCTCACCGACAGCGGCGGCCGTTGCCGTTGCGGGGACGAGCGTGAACGGACGAGACATGTGGAAGGTGGCAGCGTCCGGCGAGAGCTACAAGGAGTGGCAGCAACGACAAGTCGCGGGTGCCACTGGCGCCGAGGACTAACCTGAGGCCCGTGGCCTCATTCAGAGGACCTTGAGAGAGCGGGACGGCCGGTGCGGGAGGACCCGTCCGCTGACGGGGGGCCCCGCACCGAGCCGAGGGACCCGCGACCTGTACCCCTTGGCTGTGGGCCTTGAACCGAAGCCCGCGGTTCACGGGCTCTGCTGTGTTCCTGTCTCGGGGATGATCTCCTCGCGCACCACCGAGCGCGAAGCCCCGTCGAACTCCAGGCTCAGCAACTTGCCCGAGTGCCGCTCGGCCAATCCGAACCTCAGCCTCCAGTAGTTGGGCCGAAGCTCGACAACTTCCTGCTTGCCCGCCACCGCGTATCCCTGCAGGCGGGCGTACTCCTCGCCAGCCTGGAGAACCTCGCGCTGCCCCATCTCCGCCTGCACTGTCGGCGAGGCGGGAGGCTGAGGAGGACGACCCGTTGCCGGAGTGGCGCACGCGGCCGCAAGCAAGGAAGCAGTCACAATCAGGGAGGGCAGGCTCAGGCGGATCATGCTCCAAGGTAGAGCATGCGCCGTGCCACGGCCTCTCCCACCCGCACGCCAGAAGGAGGGCGCAAAGCCTGCACCCTCCCTCCTGCTCGCGCAGAACCTACGCCGACCGCCTTATGCCTTGTTCGGCACCGGCACGCCCTGCTTCACCACCACCTCGTCGATGATGCCGTACTGCCGGGCATCCTCGGCGCTCATGAAGTAGTCGCGCTCCGTATCCTTCTCGATGCGCTCGATGGTGTGGCCCGTGTGCTTCACCATCAGCCCATTGATGTAGGCCTTCAGGCGCAGGATCTCCTTCGCCTGGATGTCGATGTCCGTCGCCTGGCCCTGCGCCCCGCCGAGCGGCTGGTGAATCATGATGCGCGCGTTCGGCAGCGCGTAGCGCTTGCCCTTCGTGCCCGCCAGCAGCAGCAGCGACGCCGCCGACGCCGCCTGCCCAATACAGATCGTCGACACCGGGCACTTCACGTACTGCATCGTGTCATAGATGGCCAGGCCCGCTGTCACCACCCCGCCCGGCGAGTTGATGTACAGGTTGATGCCCTTGTCCGGGTCCTCAGACTCCAGGAACAGCATCTGCGCCACGATGACGTTGGCCACCTCATCGTTGATCGGCGTACCCAGGATGATGATCCGGTCCTTCAGGAGCCGGCTGTAGAGGTCATACGCCCGCTCGCCGCGGTGCGTAGTCTCGATGACGAAGGGGATGTTCATGGCTCCCCTACCCTAATCCCCCTCCGTCCCGCATGCTCGCCTGTTCTTTCCAGAGCGTGCGCTGCGTTACGATCGGCCCCCCTGCGCCCCGCTGGGAACCCCATGGACACCTCCGAGATCGACGCCATCCTCACGGCCACCCTGGCGGACCGCCAGCTCACCCGCTCGGAGCGCAAGGCTCTCCAGGCCGTCCTCGATGACAGGCGGGCAAGCGAGGCCGTGCTCGCCCTGTTCCGCTCCCGCGCCTTTGCCCTCGCCCGGGAGTCCGTCACCGACCCACGCGCTCGGGAAGTCATCTCCTGGCTCGAAGAGGCCATCCAGGCCCTGCTCCCCACCCGCCGAGTCCCCGAGGCCTCTCGCACCGAGGCCCACTTCTCCCCTGGCGACGGACCCCTGCGCGCCATCGTCAAGCTCATCGAGGAGGCCCGGGGCTCCATCGATGTGTGTGTCTTCACCGTGACAGATGACCGCCTGGCCCGAGCCCTGGTGAACGCCCACCAGCGCGGCATCCGGGTCCGGGTGCTGAGCGACGACGACAAGGCGCTCGACCCGGGCTCGGACCTCCAGCGCCTGCGCGACGCGGGCATCCCCGTCCGCCTGGACCACGCTCCATCCCACATGCACCACAAGTTCGCCGTCTTCGACCGGCTGCGCCTGCTCACCGGCAGCTACAACTGGACCCGCTCCGCCGCCGATGTGAACCACGAGAACGTACTGGTGTCGGATGACCCGCGCCTCGTCCAGCCCTTCTGCCGCGCCTTCGATGACCTCTGGGCCACGCTGGAGTAACGCCGCCGGATTGGAGTAAGAAAGAGGACATGTCACGCGCAGCACTGATCCCTGTCCTGGCCCTGACCCTGTTCACCGGCTGCTACGGCCCCAAGAGCAGCCCCGAGGGCACGGTGAAGTCCTTCTACTCCGCCATCGAGGCCCAGGAGTGGATGACCCTCCACGAGATGCTCGATCCCGGCAGCCTCCAGAAGTCTGGCGGGCCCGGCAAGGCGGCGGCCTTCTACTACAGCATCTACCAGGACATTCAGGACATCGACCTCTCCATCGAGGAGTCGCTCATCACCCGCCCCGATGAGGACGCCGTGGTGCGGTTCAAGTGCACCGCCACGTTCCGCGCGCTCGGCGAGATGCCCCACGACAACGACTGCTCGGACACCCTCGCCCTGAAGTACCACGACGGCAAGTGGTACATCATGATCCCGGGAACCGAGGGGCTGCGCCCGAAAATTTAGCCCCCCGGCGCGCCTCACCCTAGAGGTTGCCGATCATCTTCTCGGGGCGCACCCACTGGTCGAACTGCTCGGCTGTGAGCAGCCCCAGTTCCACGGCCACCTCCTTGAGCGTCTTCCCTTCCTTGTGCGCCTTCTTGGCGATCTTCGCCGCGTTGTCGTAGCCGATGTGCGGGTTGAGCGCCGTCACCAGCATCAGCGAGCGCTCCAGGTTCTCCTTCAGCCTCGGCAGGTTCGGCTCGATGCCCACCGCGCAGTGCAGCCGGAAGCTGCGCATCCCGTCCGCCAGCAGCCTGCAGCTCTGCAGGAAGTTGTGGACGATGAGCGGCTTGAAGACGTTCAGCTCGAAGTTCCCCGAGGCCCCGCCCACGCTGATGGCCACGTCGTTCCCCATCACCTGAGCGCACAGCATCGTCATCGCCTCGGACTGCGTCGGGTTCACCTTGCCCGGCATGATGGAGCTGCCCGGCTCGTTCTCCGGAATCGTCAGCTCGCCGATGCCCGAGCGCGGCCCGGATGCCAGCCACCGCACGTCGTTGGCAATCTTGAACAGCACCGCCGCCAGCCCCTTGAGCGCCCCATGCGCCTGCACCAGCGCGTCATTGGCGGCCAGCGCCTCGAACTTGTTCGGCGCCGTCACGAACGGGAGCCCCGTCAGCCGGGCGATCTCCTGCGCCACTCGCTCGGCGTAGCCCTTGGGCGCGTTGAGCCCCGTGCCCACCGCCGTGCCTCCCAGCGCCAGCTCGTACAGGTGCGGCAGCGTGCGCTCGAGGTGCCCTCGCGCGTGGTCCAGCTGCGCCACGTACCCGCTGAACTCCTGGCCCAGCGTCAGCGGCGTGGCATCCTGCAGGTGCGTGCGGCCCACCTTCACGATGTCCCGGAAGGCCGCTGACTTGGCGGCCAGCACGTCCCGCAGCTCCTTCAGCTCCGGCAGCACGTTGCCCACCACCGCCTGCGCCGCCGCCACGCTCATCGCCGTGGGGAACACGTCGTTGGAGCTCTGCCCCTTGTTCACGTCGTCGTTCGGGTGCACCCGGCGGCCCTCGCCGCGCTCGCCGCCGAGCACCTCCGAGGCGCGGTTCGCCAGCACCTCGTTGCAGTTCATGTTCGTCTGCGTGCCGCTCCCCGTCTGCCACACCAGCAAAGGGAACTCGTCATCGTGCTGGCCCGCGAGCACCTCGTCCGCCGCCTTCACGATGGCCTCGCCCTTCTGCTTGTCGAGCGTGCCGTTCTCCATGTTCACCAGCGCCGCAGCCTTCTTCACCAGCACCAGCGCACGGATGAGCGCGGGCGGCATGCGCTCGGTGGAGATGGCGAAGTTCTGACGGCTGCGCTGCGTCTGCGCGCCCCAGAGGTGATCAGCGGGCACTTCAATGGGACCGAAGGTGTCTTTCTCGATGCGAACGTTCTTCGTGCTCACGGGCAGGCCTCCTGCTCCGGCGCCTACCACGGAACCTCGCCCTGCATCCTCGTCCGCTGAGCCCGCCCAAAAGTGAGCGTCCAGCCGTGAACTAGCGCTGCCAGAGCAGGCTCAGCTCCAGCTCCATCCCGCCGAAGGGCTCGGCCTTCACACGTTGGGCCCCTTCATGCACGCCGAGCAGCGACCAGGCGCCGTCCTCGTGGCGGTAGACCTCCAGCGACTGCAGATCCGGGTCGACCAGCCACACGTGCTCCACACCCGCGTGCGCGTAGGCCAGCATCTTCACGCCTCGATCGAGCGCCACCGTCTCGGGTGAGAGCACCTCACAGACCCAGTCCGGAGTCAGCGTCATCACCGTCACGTCCGGCGCCTCGGGCAGCCGCTCGCGGCGCCAACCCGCCAGGTCGGGCACCACCACCTCGCCCCCCACGAGGTGAAGCTCCGGCCCGAACAGCAGCAGCCAGCCCCCGGGCCCTCCCTGCCCCCTCACATAGGGCCCGAGCAGTTCCCCCAAGATGGCCGAGGCCGCCAGCGTCTGCAGCACGCGGGGCCGAGGGCTGTCGACCAGTTCCCCTCCGAGAATCTCCGCCACCAGGTTGGAGGGAAACGCTCCCAGGGCAGGGGAGGTGTCATCCAGCAGCGGAACAGGGCGAGCGGGCATGGCTACAGCATGCCCCCTACCTGTTACATTCTCAAGCCCTCAGCTCACCCAGTGGGTCAGACCCGGCGTTCGACCCGGGGCTCACTCGTGCCCTCGGAGGGGCCCGTCAGCCAGTCCGCCACCCGCTGGATGGGAGCCTTGCCGATGGCCGACGGAGGAGTGAAGGCCCACAGCAGGAAGTACACCGCCAGCGTTGCGCCGCCTGTAACTACCAGGGCGATGACGAACGCCACACGCACCAACGCCACGTCGATCCCGAGTTGACGGCCGAGCGCCAGGCACACGCCCAGCAGCCGCCGACCCTCACCACCCCGGTGCATCACCGCGCCCGGCTGGAACGCGTGGCAGTGAGGGCACTTCGTCGCTTCGTCCCTCAGCTCCATCGCGCAGGCAACACAGCGCTTCGTGGTGTCCATGACGTCGTCCTTTCGCACAAGCCGGATGTGCCTTGTGAATCCCGGCGCTCATCCCTACCTACGCAGACCTGCTCCGCTCATTGCGTGGGCCCTTCCTCGCCTGCTCCCGCTCCGTTTGCCGATTTACAAGTTAGCTACAGAACGTGTTGACATCCTTACAGGCAGGCAGGCATCCTTTTCACACGAAGCTTCACAATCCCCTCTGACGTGCGCATTTTCGAACCCGCTACAGCCTTTTACAACGCGGCACGTCGAGGAGTTCCCGTGCGAGATCCCGTGTCCTCTCCCAAGCCACCGACTCTCGGCCCCGGCATGGTGCTGCGAGGTATCTGGTCCCCGGACTACGCGTCCGTGCTCACTCCCGAAGCGCTCGCGTTCGTCGCGAAGCTGACCCGGACGTTCGGGGCCCGCCGCGAAGCACTGCTGGCCCGCCGCCAGGAGCGTCAGGCGGCCTTCAGCCGGGGCCAGCGCCCCGACTTCCTCCCGGAGACGAAGGCCCTCCGCGAGGGGGATTGGAAGGTGGCTCCGGTTCCCCAGGAGCTGCTCGACCGCCGCGTGGAGATCACCGGCCCGGTGGAGCGGAAGATGATCATCAACGCGCTCAACTCGGGCGCCAACGTCTTCATGGCGGACTTCGAGGACGCCAACAGCCCCACCTGGGACAACGTGGTGCGTGGGCAGATCAACCTGATGGACGCCGTCCGCCGGGAGATCTCCTTCGATGCCGGGAATGGCAAGCACTACGAACTCCACGAGAAGACGGCGGTGCTCTTCGTCCGGCCTCGAGGCTGGCACCTGCCCGAGCGCCACCTCGAGGTGGACGGCAAGCCCGTACCGGGCGCCTTCTTCGACTTCGGCCTCTTCTTCTTCCACAACGCCCAGGAGCAGCTGGCCCGCGGAACTGGCCCCTACTTCTATCTGCCGAAGATGGAGAGCCACCTGGAGGCCCGGCTGTGGAACGACGTGTTCCTCCTGGCCCAGAGCGAGCTGGGGATTCCTCGCGGCACCATCAAGGCCACTGTGCTCATCGAGACGCTGCCCGCGGCGTTCGAGATGCACGAGATCCTCCATGAGCTGCGCGAGCACTCGGCTGGCCTGAACTGCGGCCGCTGGGACTACATCTTCAGCTACATCAAGAAGCTCCAGGCGGATCCGTCCTTCCTGCTGCCTGACCGCAAGCAGGTGACGATGGACAAGTCGTTCCTGGATGCCTACTCGCGGCTGCTCATCCAGACGTGCCACCGGCGCGGCGTTCACGCCATGGGCGGCATGGCGGCCTTCATCCCCATCAAGAGCGATCCGGCCGCCAATGAGGCCGCGCTTGGCCAGGTGCGCGCCGACAAACTGCGCGAGGTGAAGAACGGCCACGACGGCACCTGGGTGGCCCACCCGGGCCTGGTGCCCGTGGCACGTGCCGTGTTCGACGCGCACATGAAGGGCCCCAACCAGCTCGGCAACCTGCGCACGGATGTAAAGGTCGGGCAGGCGGAGCTGCTCTCCGTGCCCCAGGGCACGCGCACCGAGGAGGGCCTGCGCCACAACATCCTCGTGGGCGTGCAGTACATGGCCGCCTGGCTCGAGGGACTGGGCTGCGTGCCGCTCTACAACCTGATGGAGGACGCGGCCACCGCGGAGATCTCCCGCGCTCAGGTGTGGCAGTGGATCCACCACGGCGCCACCCTGGAGGACGGGCGGCACGTCACCGTGGAGCTGTTCCGCCAGGTGCTCGCCGAGGAGATCGCCCGGCTGCAGTCAGAGGGCGCTCCGGAGCGCTTCGGCGTCGAGCGTTTCTCCCAGGCCTGCGAGCTCTTCGCTCGCCTGTCCACCACGCCCACCTTCGAAGAGTTCCTGACGCTTCCGGCCTACGAGGCCCTGAACCCGCAGTACTGACGTCGCATCACCGAGAGGAGCTTGAGCCATGTACGACGCTACCGCTGCTGCTACCCCTGACTCTTCCCCGCACGCCAAGCTCCATGCCCGGCGCTTCGAAGGAATCGTCCGCGGCTACACCGAGAAGGACGTGGAGAAGCTGCGGGGCTCCATCCGCATCAGCTACACGCTGGCGGAGATGGGCGCCCGGCGCCTGTGGGAGCTGCTGAACACGGAGGACTACATCAACGCGCTGGGCGCCCTCACCGGCAACCAGGCCGTGCAGATGGTGCGCGCGGGCCTCAAGGCCATCTACCTGTCCGGCTGGCAGGTGGCGGCTGACGCCAACAGCGCCGGGCAGATGTACCCGGATCAGAGCCTCTACCCGGTGGACAGCGTCCCCACGGTGGTGCGCCGCATCAACGCCTCGCTGCGCCGCGCCGATCAGATCGAGCACGCCGAGGGCAAGGAGAGCCGCTACTGGTTCGCGCCCATCATCGCCGACGCCGAGGCAGGCTTTGGCGGGCCGCTCAACGCCTTCGAGCTGATGAAGTCGATGATCGAGGCGGGCGCCGCGGGCGTGCACTTCGAGGATCAGCTGGCCAGCGAGAAGAAGTGCGGCCACATGGGCGGCAAGGTGCTGGTGCCCACCAACCAGTTCATCCGCACGCTGACGGCGGCCCGTCTGGCGGCGGACGTGATGGGCGTGCCCACGCTGCTGGTGGCGCGCACGGACGCGGACAGCGCCAAGCTGCTGATGAGCGACGCGGATGAGTACGACCACGCGTTCATCGACAAGAAGGCGGGGCGCTCGGCGGAGGGCTTCTTCCGGCTCAAGGGCGGCCTGGAGTGCGCCATTGCCCGCGGCCTGGCCTACGCGCCGTACGCGGATCTGGTGTGGTGCGAGACGAGCACCCCGGACCTGAAGCAGGCCAAGCAGTTCGCCGAGGGCATCCACGCGAAGTTCCCGGGCAAGATGCTGGCGTACAACTGCTCGCCGTCGTTCAACTGGAAGAAGAACCTGGACGACGCGACGATCGCCAAGTTCCAGCGCGAGCTGGGTGCCATGGGCTACAAGTTCCAGTTCGTCACGCTGGCCGGCTTCCACGCGCTCAACTTCGCCATGTACGAGCTGGCGCGGACGTACAAGGACCAGGGCATGGCCGCGTACTCGGCGCTGCAGCAGCGCGAGTTCGCCGCGGAGAAGGACGGCTACACCGCCACGCGCCACCAGCGTGAGGTGGGCACCGGCTACTTCGACCAGGTGGCCGAGGTCATCTCCGGCGGCTGCTCCAGCACCCTCGCGCTGACCGACTCCACCGAGAAGCACCAGTTCTAAGAGCCGGTGCCGCCCAGGCAGAGCCCCGAGCTATTCCCAGCGGACATCAAACTCCGTGTCCTCGGGGCTCTTGCGCTGGAAGGTCATGCGCACCTTCCGGATGCCCATCGCGTCAAAGGCCGCCTCGGCGAGCCCTTGGTAGAACTCGGGCGCGATGGGCACTCCGTTGAAGAACAGCTTCCAGTGGCGAGGCGCCACCTCCTGGGCGGTGCGCTCGCCGAAGTTGCTGTTGCGCCCGATGAAATCTCCCATCTTGCGCATCAGCCGCTCCGGGCCCATCAGGTTCAGCGCCTTGAGCTGGATGTTCCCCAGCAGCGTCTGCCGGTAGCCGTGGAGCATGCGCATCCCCACGCTGCGGATGCCCTCCTTGAGAGGTTGCGTGCCGAAGTGGCGGCGCGCCAACCACTCGATCAGGGAGATGTAGCGGTCCACGGGTATCTCGGAGGGGAGCCCTCCCTTGGCGCCCAGCAGCTCGAGCACCTCGGTCATCTCCGCGGAGCCGGTCAGCACGCCGAAGCCTCGTAACAGGCCCTCGACGGCGCTGTGCTTCAAGGTCCGGGTTTCAGTGCCGGGTGGCTGCTGATTCAGCGGTGGCCGTGGTTCCATCATCCGCCCTGGGTGAGCCTTCAACCCAACTATACCCGTTGTCCGAGGGAGAAGCGGCCCTCGGACGTACCGGGTCATGAGAGGCGCGGCGCGTCAGTCCACCCTACTTCTTGCGGTCGCTCTGAATCTCATCGCGCGTGCCGCTCTGCACGTCTCCCGAGCCATCGTAGGGCACACCCACCTCCGTGCGCTGGCCGCCGTTCTGACCGGTCACGTCGTTCAGCTCCTCGCTGCGCCCCTCCGCAGGCACCCGGTCCCCTTCCGCCTCCGGATCCTTTTGCTTCGCCGGATCCAGGGGGATGCCCATGCTGCGGTTCTTCCATTCCTTCGGGTCCATGCTCGCTCCTCCGAGGTCTCGCTCGACGCTGCCTCAAAGGTGCGACCGGAACGGCCTCCAGCAGCGAGGGCTCGCAGGCCCGCTCGCTCAGTTCAGAAATGGGGGCTTGGACTTCACTCTCGGTGGCGGCGGCTGGGCCTGCATCAGCTCCAGTCCCTGCCGCGTCAGCAGGAACCGGACGACTCCCGAGCCCCGCTCCGTGTCGATCTCCGCCTCGAAGGCCGGGCCCGTGATGCCGCCCAGGGCCACATCCTTGCCGAGGCTCCGCACCTTGCCCGAGATGAGATCGCCCGCCACCTGTCCCACCGAGTCGCCTCGCTGGTACAGGTCATACGCCGTCTGGTGCAGCGTCATCGCCAGCGCCGGAGTCAGCGGCTGCGTGCTGAACAGGACCGAGATGAGCGTCCAATAAGGAGGTGACTGGTCTTCGTCCGCCATCGCCATCCCATCCTAATCAAGCGCGGCCGCGCGCGCGTGGCTGTCTTCGCTGGACAATCTGCTCCGCCAGCGTCGCCTGCTGCTTCCAGTGCCCGTACAGCCGGCCCTGAGAGGCCAGCCGGTCCAGCCGACGCTGCGTCTCTTCGTCCACCCGGCCTGCCGGTGCATCCCGGTACGGAGTCCCCGGCAGCGGCATGAACGTGTGCCCGTGGACCCGCGCTCCCAGCTCCGACAGCTGCTCCATCAGCTGGAGCGTGGCGTCCACATCCTCCCGCTCCTCGCCCGGCATCCCCAGGATGAAGTCCACATTCGGCAGGAAGCCCTCCTCCACCGCGATGCGCACCGCCCGTACCACCGCCTCCGTGTCATGCCCGCGGTGGCTGCTCTGGAGGATCCGGTTGGAGCCTGACTGCCCACCGATGATCAGGTTGTCGTTGTCCACGTACCGCTTCAGCAGCGCCAGCGACTCCGGCGTCACGTGCTCCGGCCGCACCTCCGAGGGGAACGTGCCGAAGAAGATCCGCCCGTCCGGCCCCATCGACTCCCGGAGCGCCGCCAGCAACTCCTCCACCGCCGCCAAGTTCACGGACTCGTCCGCCGTACCGTAGGACAACGACGTAGGCGTGATGAAGCGGATGTCCCTCCGCCCCGATTGCCGCAGCACCCGCGCCCACTCGGCCACGTTGCGCACGCTCCGGTGCCGGAAGCGCGCCTTGCTCATGAACGGCGTCTGGCAGAACCGGCACGCGTAGATACAGCCCCGGGTGATCTCGATCGCTCCGTACTTCTCATGCTTCGCCGCGAACGGCGGGAAGGCGTCCAGGTCCACCACGCCCTCTCCGCGCCCGTTCTGCACCACACGGCCGCCCTCCAGCCGCGCCATGCCTCGCGTTCCCTTTGGATCCTCGCCGCGCTTCAGCCGGTGCAGCAGCTCGCGCAGCAGGTGCTCGCCCTCGCCCACCGCCACCAGATCGAAGCCCGCCCGCAGCGTCTGCTCCGTCTCCGCCGTGGCGTGCACCCCGCCCGCGATACAGAGCACCTCCCGCCCTTCGAGCCGCTCGTGCACCCACGCCAGCTCCGCCACCGCCGCGCCGAAGCTCGCCGAGTAGAACGACCATGCCCCCACCACCGTGTAGCCCTCGTCCGCGCACTGAAGCAGCGTGGCCAGCAGCGTCTCGCGATCCCGGGGGTAGTGGATGGGCACGTCCGCGAGCCCCGGATCGGACTCGATGGCTCCCGCCAGCACCGTGAAGGCGTACTTGCCCGGGTACTGGTAGCTCAGGACGAGTGCGACCTTTTCTTGCGAACCGCTCGTCATGACGGGGGGCACGGGGGTGGGAGCTGCCATGGGACGCGAGCCTATACCGTGCCTCTCTTCCTCCCAAACCCCTGAAATGCCTAGGAAAAAGAGGATCGCAACTCTGGGCCCTTCCTGACCGATAATAAGGAGGGAAGCCGATCTGGGATTCAGGCCGGGTTCCGTCTCCGGAGGAGCCATGAACATCAACACCCTGGGCGGCGTGCGGATGCCCGTCACCACCAGCACGGACCGCACCACCCAGACCGCTGCCACCCGCTTCGGCTCGCTCGTGCAGGGAAGCGCGAGCACGGCCACCTCAGGCCGCGCGGGCCTGCCGGGCTCCAGCGTCGTGGCCTCGGCGATCTCGGCGAACTCTGGCGGCGCCCCTGGCTTCGGCGCGCCCTACCTGCAGGCCATGTCGTCCGGCGTTCCGGGCGCGGGCACTCCCGCCACCACCGCCACCCAGGGCCAGACGACGGCCCCCGCCGCCGGGCAGGAGCAACTGAAGGAGATCATGAAGATGTCGCTGGTCTCCTTCATCAACACCACCTTCGCCATGGGCCAGAACCGTCCCAAGGCGGACGACTGGTAGACCGCAGGCCCCTCTAGGGACGGGGCACCTCTTGGACGGTCACATCCTCGCGGGACTCTGCGAGTGCGCTGACCTTGGCGGTCACTCCCCAGTGAGCTTCTGGAGCGCCTCCCAGCACGCACGCACGTGCGTCTCCTGCGTGCTTGGAGCACCGATGGCCATGCGCAGCACGAAGCGCGCGGGCTTGCCTCCCACTCCCGGTAGCACCGTGTGCGAGAGGAACGCGCTCCCCGTGGCGTTGAGCTTGTCGAGCAGCGCACGGTTGCGCGCATCCGTGGCCTCGGGCGCCTCTCCCGGGCGCGGCGCGAGGCGGAAGCACACGAGGCTGAGCGAGCGCGGCACGGCCAGCTCGAAGCGCGTGTCCTCGCGCACCCAGGACTCGAACAGCGCGGCCAGCCGCACGTGCTCGCGGATATAGGCCCGCAGGCCGTTGACGCCGTAGTGGCGCACGACGAACCACAGCTTCAGCGCCCGGAACCGGCGGCCCAGCTCCACCTGCCAATCGCGGTAGTCGATGACCGAGCCGCTGGCGCTGGCCGCGTTGCGCAGGTACTCCGGCGTCACGCTGAGCGCCTCGACCAGCGCGGCCCGGTCCCGCGTGTAGAAGGCGTCGCAGTCAAAGTTGGTCAGCATCCACTTGTGTGGATCAAAGGCGATCGAGTCCACGTTTTCGATGCCTGCTGCCAGCCCCTGGTTCTCCGGGCAGATGAGCGCCGAGCCCGCCCACGCCGCGTCCACGTGCAGCCAGCCCCCCATGTCCGTCAGGCCCGTGCGCTTCATCACCTCGCTGGTCGGCCCGAGCGGATCCATCGCCCCCGAGGAGGTGGTCCCCAGCGTGGCGCAGACGAAGAAGGGCTGCCGGCCCGCGGCGAGGTCCTCGGTGATGGCGCGCTCCAGCAGCTCGGGGCGCAGCGCATAGCCGCCGTCCGTCTCCAGCAGGCGCACGTGCGCGGTATCACTCGCTCCCCGCGCCACGCCTGACAGCATGGCCGCCTTGAGCACGGACGAGTGCGCCTGGGTGGAGGAGTACGCCACGAGCGGCGCATCCCCGGGACGCTGGCGCCGCACGCGAGACCGGGCCGCCACCATGGCCACCAGCGTGGCCTCGCTCGCGGTGCCCTGGATGACGCCGCCTCCCGCTGGAGACATGGAGCGGAAGGACTCCGGCAACCCGATGAGCTCGGCCAGCCAATCCAGCACGCGCGTCTCCAGCTCGGTGCAGGACGGCCCCGTGGACCAGAGCATCCCCTGCACCCCGAGCCCCGCCGACAGCAGCTCTCCCAGCACCGAGGGCCCCGAGGCGTTCGCGGGGAAGTAGGCGAAGAACGAAGGCGACTGCCAGTGGGTGACGCCCGGCATCACCACGGACTCCAGGTCCTTGAAGACGGCGTCCCAGCCCTCCACGCCGCCGAGCCCCTGTTCGGGGGCATGCGGGGGCAGCTTCGAGAGCACCTCTCCCGGCGCCACCTTCGCGCGCACCGGGTAGGACTCCATTCGGGCCCAGTAGTCCGCGATCCAGTCCACCATCTGGTGGCCCAGCTGACGGAACTCCTCGGACTTCATGTGGGGCACGGACTCGTTGCGTTCCTGGCTCATGGCAGGCAGCGAACCTAGCCGCGCCCCGCGGGAGTCTCCAGCACCTCGGGGCCTGGGTGGCTCAGCGCCTGCGACGGAGGCTCAAGCCCCCGATCAGCGACACCAGGGAGATGACCGCCAGCGGACTCCCCGCCACGGAGCAGCCAAAGCCCGCGCTCATGGCGTCCGTCTGTGAGCCCCGGTCCACCCCCCCCGAGGCATCGCCCGAGTTGCTCTCAGGCGCCGGGCCACTCCCCGAACCGGGCTCCTGCGCGGGAGAGGAGGGCGTCGCCCCGGAATCTGGAGCAGGCGTGCCCGCATCCACTGGAGGAGTGCCTGCATCCGGAGTCTCCGGCGGCGGGAGCACGTCCGCGAGCTGCGTCGCCTGGATGAATCCATCGTGGTAGACGACGCCGGTCTGGGTGATGGTGTTGTTCCGGTACAGCCCCAGCTTCAGATAGTTCTGCGTCCCCGCATACATCGTCGCGAGGCTGCGCTTGGCCAAGGCCTTCTCGCGGTTGTGCCACAGCTCGATGAAGCCCACCGCGGGGTTCGACGACCACTTCACGTGGAAGACGAACTCGTTCCACACGCCTCGCACCAGCGGCGCGGTCCACACGTCCGCGCCGTTCGTGAGCCGGAGCCGCAGTTCGTCACCGTAGACGTAGAACTCCACCGGCGGCGAGCCGCAGCACCCATCGTGGTGCCACTGAGTGAAGAGCTGCCACGTGCGGACACTGGGGTAGTCCGTGGGGAACATCACCTTCCAGCGGTAGTAATACTCCGTGCCCTCGGTCTCGTTGCCCCAGTGCACCACCTCGTTGCGGTTGCCGCTGGCGTTGATGGGGTTGTCGCCCTGCTTCACGGTGGCCTTGAGCGCATAGCGCCCCTCGGCCACCGGAGACGTCACCACCTGCAGCCGATCCGCGCTCACCATCTGGGACGTGGAGTACTGCGAGCGGTCGCCCGTCTCGAAGTCTCCTCTCCAGACGACGCTCGCCGAGGCCGGGCCGGACACCAGCAACACCGCCAACGAAACAAGAAGGAGTCGCAATTCGGTGGTCCCTCGCGGGGGTTGGGTAGCCAACGATTGCGAACCCTAGCGGAGAAACATGTTTCATTCCCATGCCCCATTGTTCCCGGCCCCTCCCTCTCAGAGCGTGCAAGCGGCCAGGGGCCCGGCGGGTGTGAGACATGTTTCGCTCGTGTCTGGGATTGCGAGGGCCGGCGGCCCAGGGGACGAGGGCCCGCCTTGACGCAGGGCGCCATGACGAGTGGCTGCTCAGGCGTGCAGACAAGAGGCTGACTGTGGGCAGGCGTGGTGTATGGTCCCCACCCTTCCTCGGCGTCCTCGTTCCGCAGGGCGTCCTGGGTACCTCCATGCTCGTGCTGCGAGACGTCCAGAAGAGCGATCTGGCGGGCCTCAAAAGGCTCGCGGCGGTGCTGAACACCGTCAATCTTCCCAACAACGAAGAGACGCTGGCCGCCATCATCGACAAGTCCGTGAAGAGCTTCGCCGGCAAGGTGAAGGACCCGCTGGAGCGCGAGTACCTCTTCGTGCTCGAGGACCTGCGGAACGAGACGATCATCGGCACGTCGATGATCATCGCCCAGCACGGCACGTACGAGGCCCCGCACATCTATTACGAGGTGAGCGAGCGCGAGCACTACTCGGCCTCGCTGGAGCGGCACCTGCGGCACAAGGTGTTGTCCATCGCGTACAACTACGCGGGCCCCACGGAGGTGGGCGGGCTGGTGGTGGATCCACCCTACCGCGCCACGGCGGACAAGCCGGGCAAGCAGCTGTCGTACGTGCGCTTCCTCTTCATCGCCATGCACCGGCGCCTGTTCCGGCCTCGGGTGCTGGCGGAGCTGCTCCCACCCCTGCTGCCCGATGGACGCAGCCTGCTGTGGGAGGCGTGCGGCCGGAAGTTCACGGGCCTGAACTACCAGGAAGCGGATCGGCTCAGCCGGCAGAACAAGGAGTTCATCAAGGAGCTGTTCCCCTCCTCGGACATCTACGCGTCGCTGTTCCCCACGCGGGTGCAGAAAGTGCTGGGCGAGGTGGGGCCTCAGACGCGCGGCGTGCAGCGCATGCTGGAGCGCATCGGCTTCAAGTATGTGGAGCGCATCGATCCGTTCGACGGCGGGCCGCACTTCGAGGCCGAGGTGGCGGACCTCTCACTGGTGCGGCGCTACCGGACGGTCAAGCTGGCGGACCAGGACTTCGATCGGGAGGGCGATGACGTGCTCGTGGGCCTCGAGCGCGAGTCCGGCCGCAACCGCTTCCGCTCCGTGCGCACCCAGGCCCGCGTGGAGGATCAGATCCTCTACCTGCCGAGGGCGGCCAAAGAGGCACTCGGCGCCTCCTCGGGAGCGAAGCTGTCCCTCATTCCCTTCGAGTGAGGTGAGGCTCAGGGCCGCCGCACGATGCGGCGGGTTCCTCGCAGCAGCTCCAGCCAGCGCTCCCCCGCTTCACGCGAGGAGCCCTGGGGATCCACCAGCGCCAACGGCAGGTGCGTCTCCGGCAACACCGGATCCAAGGAGGTGGGATCCAGTTCCAGCACGCTCCCGTCCGCCAATGCCACCCGAACCCACGCGTGCGGACGCGCCGGCCCTCCGTCCACCACCAGCAGCCCGTGCACCATCCCCACCTGCTGCCCCAGCGCCGCCGCCTCCTTCGCGAAGCGCAGCGCATGCGCCAGGCACCCTCCCGCCTCGCCCTCGCCGCCCTCGCGCCAGTCCGCCACCCCCGGCCGCTTCTCCGGGAAGGCCGCATGCACCCGCTTCGCCAGCGCCCGCGCCGCTCCCACCTCCCACGCCGTCATCCCCGGCAGCTTCCCGGGCACCGGCCACGGCGGCGTGAAGGCCAGCGCTCCCTGCGCCCCCTCCACGGGAATCCCCTCGGAGAAGAGCTCCGGCGGAGGCCTGAGCTTCTCCCCGGGCGCCATCACCGTGAAGCGCGAGTCCCCCACCTCCAACCCCTCGAGCTGCCCCGCCGCGCCGTACCTCGCCCGGAAGGCCGTCCCCAGCATCGTCCCCTCCACCTCCCGCCCCCTCACCGCCGTGACACAGTGCGGGCCCTCCCGCCCCGTCAGCTCCTCCCGCGCCGTCACACACCCCACCCCCGGCGGCCCTCTCCACAGCCAGAGCGCCTGGGGTACCACCGCCGAGCCCTCCACCCTCCCCCGCCCATCCACCGCCAGCTTCACCTCCCGCGTGAGGGCTCCCACCTGCCCCTCCCGCGTATGCAGGTGCAACGATGCATACGTGAAGCGCCCCGGCGCCCGCGTCAGCGTCACCCGCCCCACCGGCACTCCCCGCCACGCAAACAGGTAACGTGCTGAGTCCTCTTCAGCCTGGGGTGCTGGGGACCCTCCCCCCATCAGCCCAATGGACGTGGCAGGTAGGACCCAGGCCAGGACCGCCAGCAAGGCCCTCCACCCGCCAGGGAGTGCAAGGTTTTGAGGTGCGGCGCGGAAAGGCGGAGTAGCTTCGCGGCTGCTCATGGGAGCCAAACGGTACCTCTTCGGCTTCGGTCTCGTCGGAGGACTCATCAGCGCCATCGTCCTCGGCGGGATGATGCGCGTCTTCACGGGAGAGCCACGCGGTTGGAGCTCGTGGCTGCTCATCCTCGTGGTGACGCCAGGCCTCTACCTGCTGGGTGGGTGGCTCACCTGGTTCTCCTGGGCCGGGCGCCGCGGGCAGACCCGCCGCCGCATCATCACCCGCCTCGCCGAGGGTGACCTCGCCATCTCCACCCGCGCCGAGTTCGAGGGGCGCGATGACCTGCACCGCCTCCTCGTCTCCCTGCGCCGCGCCATCTCCCAGGTGCAGCGGGTGACCGTGAACCTGCACCGCACCAGCACCAGCGTCGCCGACGAGGCGCGCATCCTCCTGGAGGCCGCCCGGCGCCAGGGCGCGGCGGTGGAGCGCTCGCTGAACGCCGTGTCCAGCATGGGCGACAGCCTCGGTGCCACCGGCCAGCGCGTGGAGCAGATGGACAGCTTCGCCAACGAGACGACGAGCGCGCTGGCGGAGATGACCGAGCGACTGCAGCAGGTGGGCCGCGCCCTGTCCATCCTCGACGAGTTCTCCCACAACACCAGCGAGCTGGTGCAGGCCATGAGCGAGCGCCTGGCCCACATCGCCATGGCGGGCGACGAGCTGGCCCGCTTCGCCAACGAGGCCGAGAGCTTCGTCTCCCTGGTGGGCAGCGGCATCGACGCCGTGCGCCGCCGCGCCAGTGAGACGAACCAGCTCGCCGTCGCCGTGACGGACACCGCCAAGCGCGGCGAGGAGCTCGTCAACGACAGCGTCAAGGGCATGTACCAAGTCGAGGAGACGGTGCGCAAAACCGCCGCGCTCGTTGACTCGCTCGGGGTGCGCTCCTCGGAGATCGGCCGCATCGTCGACGTCATCCAGGACATCGCCGACCAGACGAACCTGCTGGCGCTCAACGCCTCCATCATCGCCGCGCAGGCCGGTGAGCACGGGCGCCCCTTCGGCGTGGTGGCCAATGAGATTCGCGGGCTGGCCGAGCGCACCGCTCGCTCCACCCGTGAGATCGCCACCATGGTCACCGGCGTGCGCGAGGCGGTGGGCACCGCCGTGGTCCTGGTGCGCGAGGGCCGCCAGCAGACCACCGTGGGCGTGCAGCTGGGAGACCGGGCCGCGGCCGCGCTGGCGGAGATCCGCAACATCACCCAGCGCACCTTCACCGCCGTGGAGTCCACGGTCGAGGAGACCAAGCGCCTGGAGCAGCAGGGCACCACCGTCGTGGAAGCCAGCCGCCGGGTGGCCCTGCAGGTGGACGACGTCACCCGCGCCGCCATCGAGCAGGTGGGCCATGCACGCGAGCTCGTCCGGCAGACCGGAGAGATGGCACGGCTGGCGCGCGATGCCACGGACAAGGTGGAGGGCCAGTCCCGCACCAACCACCAGCTCTCCGAGTCCGTGGTCCGCCTGACGGCGGCCATCGACGACATCCGCAAGGCTCACGGCGTCCTCACCGGCGGAGAGAAATCCATCCGCGAGGAAGTCACCCGCGTGCGAGAGGACGCCCGCCGCGTCATCCGCATCGGCGACGAGCTCAGCCGCACCGTGGATCAGCTCAGCCACGAGACGTCGAACCTGGAGGCGGAGGTGTTCCGCTTCCGCCTGCCCCAGCCCCGCGCGGGAGGCCTGCTGCGCGTGGGCATCCACCAGTCCGCGGGGCTGCGCTCGCGGCAGACGCTGGATCCCCTCTTCTGCGTGGAGAACCAGCTCTCGGAGCTCTGCGCCTGCGTCTTCATCGGCCTGCTGCGCCTGGAGGATGGCGTGCTGGCCCCGGACCTCGCCGAGCGGTGGGAGGCGGACCCCTCCGCGCGCATCTTCCGCTTCTTCCTGCGCCGCGGTGTCACCTTCCATGACGGGGTGAAGCTGTCGGCCTACGACGTGAAGCGCCACTTCGAGCGCCTGCTGAACCCGGAGGTCCGCTCGCCGGACCGCACCCTGCTGGAGGACATCGCGGGCGCGACGGACTACATCGCCGGCACCACGCGCGAGGTGCACGGCATCCAGATCATCGACGACGCGACGCTGGAGATCCGCCTCAAGGAGCCCAAGGCCTTCTTCCTCCACCTGCTCGCGCTCACCCCCACGGCCATCGCCCGCGTGGACGCGATGGGCAACCTGCAGGGCACCGGCCCCTACCGCCTGGAGCGCTTCGAGGCCGAGCGCATCGTCCTCGAGCGCAACACCACCTACTTCCGCGAGGGCCATCCCCTGCTGGACCGGCTCGAGTTCCGGCTGACGGACTCCCGGCAGGAGGCGCTGGACCAGCTCCGGGCAGGAGAGCTGGACTTCGTCTCGTACTTGCATGCCGAGCAGACCCAAGCGTCCGGCATGGAGCTGTTCCAGGTCACCGCCAGCACCACGCCCTCCACCGCCTTCGTGGGCTTGAACCTGCGAGAGCCCCTCTATGACGACGTCCGGGTGCGCCAGGCCATCCGCGCGGGCCTGGACATCCCCACCCTGGTGGAGCACTTCCACCCGGGGGCGCGCATGGCGAGCACCCTCACCCCGCCCGAGCTGCTGCAGGACACCAACTCCCCCGTCATGCCGCGCCCGGATGTGACCAAGGCCGAGCTGCTGCTGCGCGACGCGGGCGTGCGCAAGATTCCTCTCACCATCTACTTCCCCACCGGGCGGGATACCTCCGCCGAGGACAAGGTGCTGTTCCGGCCGCTCATCGAGGCGGGCCTGCTGGAGCTGCACCACGTGGAGCTGCCGCCGCAGGACTACACCTCGCGGCTGCGCTCCGGCCGCATCCCCGCCTTCCGCACGCTGTGGATCGCGGACTACCCGGACCCGGACAACTTCCTCTACTTCCTGCTCAACTCGAGCGCGCAGACCATCTATCCGCTGGGCTACAAGAACCCGGAGCTGGACAGGCTGACCGCCGAGGCGCGGGTGTCCATCGATCCGGACCTGCGCTACCAGCTCTACCGCCGCGCGGAGCACCTCTTCGTGCAGGACTGCCCGCTCATTCCCCTGTACCACGACCGCATCTACGCCATGGCGAGCCCCTTCGTGCAGGCCCTGCGGCTGCACATGACGCCTCCCCAGGTCCGCTTCGAGGACCTCTGGGTGGACACCGACGGCACGCCCTGACTTCCCCGAAGTGCCTACGAAGGAAGAGTGGACATGGAGCTGCGAGACAAAGGGGTCCTCGTCACGGGGGCCAATGGGTTCGTGGGGTCGTACGTGGTCCAGCGCCTGCTCACCGAGGGCATGCGCGTCCGGGCGGTGGTCCGGAAACCCGAAGCCCAGGCGGAGCTGGAGCGGGCCGGAGTCGAGGTCCTCCTGGGAGACATCACGGATGCGCGCGTCCAGGAGGCCGCCGTGCGCGGAGTCTCCTGCGTGGTGCACACCGCCGCCAGCGCCGCGCCCGAGCTGCCCGAGGCCCGCCGCGTGAACACCCAGGCCACCGCCTCCCTGGCCGAGGCCGCGCTCGCCGCAGGCTGCCAGCGCTTCGTGCACATCTCCACCGTGGCCGTCTATCCCCTGCGAAATCGGAGCGGCGTGGTGGAGGAAGCCGTTCCGCTGCTCACCTCGGGAGACGCCTACGGCTTGAGCAAGGCCGAGGCGGAGCAGGCCTTGAACGCCGTGGCGGCCAAGGGGCTCTCCACCGTCATCCTGCGCCCTGGCGCCATCCTCGGTGTGCACCCCACCTCCACCTGGGGCGCGGTGTTCCCGCCGTTCATCGCGGAGGGCAAGTTCCCCCATGTGGATGACGGCAACACGACGATGGGCTACCTCCACATCAGCAGCCTCACGGAGGCGGTCGTCCTCGCTCTCCGCGCCGATCAGGCGAGTGGGCAGACCTTCAACATCATCGACGGCCATGTGCCCTGGTACCGGTACACCCGGCCCTTCGCCCGGGGCACCCTCCCCTCGCATGACGCGGACCAGGTGCCCGAGTTCCTATCGTTCCGGGGACGCTTCTCGAACGAGAAGGCACAGCGCGTGCTGGGCTTCGTGCCTCGGAACGTCTTCGAGTCAAGCATCGAGGAGATCGTCCGCGCCCAGCCGAAGAAGTAGGCGGCGCTCGCGGGCTCAGGGCACGGCGCGGCGGGTCCCCGAGACGCCATGGCGCTCGGGCCAGCCCCGTGTCTCGGCGGTGTTGAACGGGCCCAAGTCGAATGCCTCCAGCCGCCACGTGCCTTCCCGCTCCAACACGACATAGAGGAAGCGTCCCACGTGCGCCGCTCCGGCGATGTGGGGCCTGTCCCTGAGCGGGCAGATGGCCACCCGCTCCCCCGCGGCGAAGAGCTGCACATGGGCCAGCGGGCCGCCATCGAGCTCCACGTCCGTGAGCGTGCCCACCGCGCCACCGCGCACCAGCGAGGCCTCGTAGAGCGTGCCCGGAGCGTCCAGCGGGAGCACCGGCACCTGCCAGGCGGTCTGTCCCGTCTGCGCATTCATGGCGCGCAGCACCAGCCTCTCGAGCTCGCGCGGGCAGGGAGCGCTGCCTGCGTCCGGGCAGGACCGCGCGAAGGCATAGCCCACGCCATCCAGCAGCAGCGCCGGCTCGTCCAAGGGTGTGAGCGGCTCCGTGCCCCCATCCCAGTCCACCCATGCCACGCCCGCGTCCTCCCGGTTGAAGAAGTGCCGTGCCCCTGTGAAGAGGCGCCCACCCGCCACCGCCAGCGACGTTCCCCCGTCGTCCTGCGCGCCCACCACCGGCGTGGTGATGAAGCCCGTGCCCGCGTCCTCCGGCTCCGGATCCACGCGTGACACGCTCCCCGTTCCCTCCGCACTCAATAGAACGGTGCCCTGCTCGTCGATCGCCACGCGTGCGCCCGCGCCGGTGAATCCGTCCACCGGCCCAGCCCGGCGAAGGCCTCCGTCCTTGCCCAGCACCATGAGCGTCGCGAACGGCTCGGCGGGGCCAGCATCCACGCCTCCATCCCGCTCCACCCCGCCATCGCCCGCGGCCCGCCACGACACGAGCGCCACCACCTCCCCGTCCGCCGTGAGCGCCACCCTTCCCACACCCGTCGTCGGCTCCACGCCCCAGTGGGAAGGAACGCCCCCCGACAGCGAGGTCTGCCACAGCTGCTCGCCCGGACTCGTCAGCGCATAGCTCTCGAGGGCCTCGGGATCGCGCACCAACACGCCGCCGTCGGACACGGTCAGCAGCGTGCGCGGCCCTCCATCCGAGTAGGGCGCCTGGAAGCGCACCAGCCCGTTCTCCGTGAAGGCCACGAGCCGGCAGCCCGCGTCCTCGTCACACACGGAGGTGTAGAGCCCTCCCTCGTGGACGAGCAGCACCGGGCCCCCAGGCTCCGCTACGGGCACCCCGCCGAGCCGCTGCGAGAACGCCGGGCGAAGCTCTCCCGCATCCGGCCGCACGCACTCCCCCGAGGTGCACTTGCCCTCTCCCTGGCACGGAGTCGCGGGTGAGCACATGGTGCCCTCGGGCGTGGGCAGGGCGCGGCACGTCCCAGCGAGGCACAGGTTTGCCGTCCGGCAGTCCACGCTGCCACAGAAGGAGAAGTCCGCGGCGTTCTCCTCGCCGCAGCCACTCGTCCTCCGGCACACACCCACCTTGCACGGGTTCGCGGGCTGAGGACACACGACATCCGCCGTCACACAGCCGTCCGTGGGCGAGCACGCATCCACCGTGCACGGGTCATCATCGTCACACAGGCGCGGAGAGCCCACGCAGGTGCCCGCCTGGCAGCGGCCCTTCTCCTCGCACCGGCTGGAGGGAATGCAGGCCGTCCCATCCGGCGCGGGGGTGTCCACACACACGCCCGGCTCCAGCTCGAAATGGGACTCGTGGCACTGCACCGTGGGAATGCACGCCAGCGGCCGCACTCCCTCGCCTCGAAGCACCACGTTCTCCGTGCGGCTTCCCGCGGTGAGCACCAGCGTCCCCTCCACCGGCTCGCTGCCCGCGGTGAACACCACCTCCACCGTCGCCGTCCCTCCGCCCGGGACGAACACCGAGCCTTCCGTCACCGAGAAGGGACTGTCCGTCGTCGCCGCCACCGTGATGCCCGCGCGCCCCGTGCCCAGCAGCGTCACTGTGCGGCGGGCCTGCTCGCCCTCCAACACGCGGCCAAAGACCACCTCGGTCTCTCTCGGCCGGAAGTCCCCGCGCGCGCCGCCCACGCCTGGCTCGTCACACCGGCAGGCGCCCGCGATCACGAGCGCCACGAGGAACAAGAGCCAGGGCCGAGTGCGGAGCATGGGCCGGACTTAACCAGCTTCGAGGCAGCGCCTGAAGAGGAAGCCGGCCCCAGTGCTCACTGCTCTCAGGTGGCCGGCGTGCGCCGCGCCAAGGCGCGAACCAGCACCGCGATCACGCCAATGAGCACCAGAATCACCACGGCCATCTGGTACTTCGCCACCAGGGACTCCAGCCGCTCGAGGTTGCCGCCCACCGCCCGGCCAATGGTCAACACCAGCCCGTTGTGCGCCATGGCGGACATCGCCCCGAGCAGCAGCGCGTTGCGGCGGGGAATGCGCGCGGCCCCCGCCGCGATGAAGATGACGCCCCGGATGCCCGGCAGGAAACGGTTGACCAGCAGCAGCCACGGCCCCCTCTGGCGCATCCGGGCTTGGACTTCCTCCAGCCGGGCGTGGGTGAGGCCGAAGAAGCTCTTGTGGGGGTTCGCCTCGAAGCGGCGCGCCAGCCAGGTGCCGAACCAATAGTTGATGGCCGCACCCGCCACGCTGCCCGCGGTGATGATGAGGAAGACGAGCGGCCACGGGTGGTCGCCGCGCACCGCGTACACCCCGCCCAGAAGGGTGATGGTGTCCCCCGGGAAGGGCGGAACGATGTACTCCAGCATCGCCGCCAGCCCGAGCACGAGCAGCCCCGCCATGCCCAGCGCCATGATGAAGTGATCAATGGACTCCACCATCTGCGCACCCACCTCCTTATAAGCACCGTTCCGAGGTGGGCCGGGCAGCCAGCCCCGGCAACCCGGTTCGTCATCCATCCCGGTGTCGCCGTAAGATGGCGGACACCTACCATGCCCCCTGCCCCCCACCTCGCCCCACCCTCGAGCGGTGAAGCTTCCCTCACTCCGGCGCCCACTGCCACCTCCGCGCCCCTGCCCGCCGCACGCTTGATGGCGCACGCCGCCGCCTGGCTGATGCTGCTCGGACTGCTCACCGGTGGCTATGTCTCCTCGGCCATGACGGGCAAGCTGCCTGCGGATCCACACATGGCGCTGGCCGCCCACTTGAACGCGCTGATGGGGACTTTCTTCCTGCTCGGCGTGGCGTGGACGCTGCCCATGCTGCGCTACGGTCCCGTGGGCCAGCAGCGCCTGGCTTGGCTCGTCATCGTCGCCAACTTCTCCAACTGGGCGGTGACGGGCGTGAAGGCGTGGCTGCGCGTGTCGGGCGTGGACCTCATCGGCCAGCCGGCCAATGACGCCATCTTCCTGACGCTCACCGCCACCGTGGTGCTGCCGGCACTCGCGGCCGCGGGCGCGTGGGTGTACGGCTTCCGCCGCGCCACCTGAGCCTTCAGTTCGCGAGACTTCTCCCAGCGCAGCCCTCCTGGCCCAGGCGTATGCGCAGGCTGCCGGTCGAGGGCCACTCCACCCTTGGAGACGCTAGGTGGCTTTGGATTTTCTCTTGGCCGCTCGGTGCTGTGGCCGCTTGACCGTGGAGCCCCTCTTCCGAGTGGCCCCTCTAGGCTTGCCCCCTGGCACAATCTGAGAGTTCTGGTCGAAGAACGCCCGGACCACGCCCATCGCGTTCATCAACGCATCCACGGGCCCCTGCCCAAACACCGCATCGATGCCCGGCGTGTGTCCCTCAATCCAGAGAGGGCAATACCAAGCTCTCGCGGGCGGGTGTTGGACAGGCCGCCCCACCGTCAATCTCGCCGTATGGCGCTGGCCCTGCGGAGTGACGTACTCCCAGTAATCGTCGGCGATGGGGTCTTCCACTTGGGTCAACTTCGGGCGCCAGTCGTCATTCATCATGAGCCTTCACCTCAAGGGGTCCTCGGAGGGCCGAAGTAGGCCCGGCAGAACACGACGCACGCGGCCTTGCTGCCTCTGCTCACTCCCCAGCACGCAGCTCTGATCTCTTTCTGCCGCTTGGTCCTATCTGGAAGCGCCTGACAGAAGCGCTCCATGGCTGCGGCACCTGCCTCACATGCTTGAATGCATGCGAACGACTTCCACGGGTCGTGAGCCTGGCCTTCAAGCTCGCCAGGGTCTGGCTCTTCGGCTGACGGAAGAGGCGGACAGCCACCGGGATTCAGCCGACAAAAACTGGGTTCTTCCTCTTTGGACCGAGGAGGAGGCAACGGCGTCGACGTCCAAGAGGGCTGATCGTCATCTCCGGCCTGAACCCCCGCATGAGAAGCGCGGAGCGTCTTGGACTGTGCCAGCGGTGGACTTCCATTTCCCAGAGCGGCGAACTGTCGAGCTGGTGCGTGAGCACACCCCACCAAGCTCAAGCCTCCCAAAACGAGGATGCGCTCGAAACGAGAAATCATGGTCACCACGGACCATTTCCTACGTCCCCTGAAGATGCAACGAGCGCCTGCTACGCGCCCGTCACCCGGGGCGTCAGCAGCGTGCCACCGTACTGGCTGGCCTCCAGCGTCCCGCACGCCGCGCCGATGTCCTTCCCTCCCGAGTACCGCCGGGCGATGGGAGACTTCAGCACCTGCAGGTGATCCCGGAACGCCTTTAGCTCCTCCGCCGTGGGCGGTTGGTACTTCCCCGTCGGATCCGTCACGTCGATCAGATCCACCTTGATGGGGATCCCCTCGAACGCGTCCTTCAGCGCCAGTGCGTCCTCCAGCCCCAGGTTGAACCCGGAGATGGCCACGTACGCGATCATCGCGCGCTCGCGCCGCACCTGCGTGTACTCGCGAATGGCATCCACCAGCTCCGGCAGCGGGTGCGCCTTCTCGATGGGCAGCACCTTGAGCCGCTTCTCCGGAATCGCGCTCGTCACCGAGAACGTCAGCCGGTACGGGTGCCCCTCCTTCGTATACCGCCGGATCTGCGGCACCATCCCCGCCGTGGAGAAGGTGATCGCCGTGCCCGAGATCGCCAGGCCCGCCGGGTTCGACAGCACCTGCGCCGCGCGAATCGTCTCCGCGTAGTTCAGCAGCGGCTCGCCCATCCCCATGAACACCACGCCGCGCACCGGCCGGTCTGCCTCCGCCCGCACCTGCAGCACCTGATCCAAAATCTCCCAGGTCTTCAGGTTGCGCTGGAACCCCAGCTTCCCCGTCATGCAGAAGTCGCACGCCAGCGCGCAGCCCACCTGGCTCGACACGCAGACGATGTACTTCTCGTCGAAGATGGGGATGCGCACCGCCTCCACCCGCCCTCCCAGGGGCGAGGCGAAGAGGTACTTCACGAAGCCGTCCTCCGCCTTGCGCCGCTCCACCACCTCCAAGCGCGGCAGCTCCGCGTGCGCTCGAAGGTGCTCGGCCACGCGCTTGGGCACCTGTGGCGCCCGGCACACGTCCTCCACCGTGGTGGCCCCGTGCGCGAACACCGCGGCAAACACCTTGCGGACCGCCGTGGGGGTGGGCGCCAGCGGCGCCAGAGCCTGCTCCAGCTCTGGGAGCGACAGTTGCTTGAGGTTCACGACGCGGACTTGATCTTCGACCGAAGGAACTCGGTCAGCTTCGTGGACATCTCCTGCGGCATCTTCTGCGCCAGCGCCTTCTTGCACAGCCCCGGCGTAGCCCGGTACGTGCGCAGGAAGTCCACGCAAGGGGAACACCCTTGCAGGTGCTCTCGCAGGTGCTGCGTGTCCTCGGGCGTCAGCTCGCCGTCGAGGAAGTCCAACAGAAGGTTGATGGAGTCTTTACAGGTATACATCCGAACCTCGACCGCAGCCTTCCGCGAACCACGTCCTCTTTCCGAAGATGCCCAGGGCGTCCACGCGTTTCACTCCTGCAGCGTGCCCTGGTTATAGAACTGGTCGATGGCCTCTCGCAGAGCAAGCCGCGCCCGATGAAGCCGGCTCTTGATGGCCGGCACAGAGTCCCCCGTCAGCTCGGAGATCTGTTCGTAACTGAGGCCCTCCACGTCTTTCAAGAGAAAGACCTCGCGGTAGCCCTCGGGCAGCCGCTCAGACGCTTGCTGGATGGCATGGCCCAGCTCCGCGTCCAGGGCCTTCTCCTCCGCGTCCCGGCTCCAGTCCCGCTCCGGGTACTCCGCCAGGGAGCCCCGCTCGGTGAACTCCGGGCCCTTGATCTCCTCCTCGGCGGCCTGGACGACCCGGCGGTGACGCAGCCGCATCAGCGCGTGGTTTGCCGCAATGCGGTGGACCCACGAGCCGAACGCTGCATCCCCTCGGAAATCCTTGAGGTGTTGGTACGCCGACAGGAAGGAGTCCTGCGTAATCTCCGCCGCGTCCGCCTCGGAGCGCGTCATCCGCAGCGCCAGGCCGAACACCTTGTCCCGGTGGGCCTCCACCAGCGCCTCGAAGGCGGCCATGTCGCCAGCTTGAGCCTGGGCCAGCAGCTGCCGGTCCTCTTCCTGGCGATCCTCCGGGGCTGTAGCGACCTCTTGAGACATGTGGGGGTGCACCCTTCCAGCCATGGCGGCCGACGTCAAGGCCGGCCTCTCGCCCGCGACGAGGGCTTGCTTACGTGCCGACTGTCCTTCACCCACAACCGGAACGGCTCCGCCGCCCACGCCCCTGCGTACTCCACGCCAATCCTCGGCCCTCGGGCCACCTGCGCCTCCGGCACAGGCTCACCTGGCGCTACATAGAGTGAAGCTATCTGGAGATCCAACCGATTGTGGGCCAGGGTGATCCCCAAGGCCCGGCACAGGCGCCCCGGTCCATCCGTGCGGGCTCCGGGGTCCAAGCCCTCCACCGGCTCCACGGCTCGCACCAGCACCGCCGCCCCCACCCCGGGCGCGTCGGTGACGATGTTGAAGCAGCGGTGCATGCCGTAGATCAAATAGACGTAGGAGCGCCCCGGTGGACCGAACATGACCTCTGTCCGAGGGGTGACACCCTTGGCCGCGTGGCACGCCAGGTCGTGCTCACCGATGTAGGCCTCCGTCTCGACGATGCGGCCTACACGGCGCTGGCTCCCCTCCTCGAAGACGAGGTGGGTGCCGAGCAGCTCTCGGGCAACGGTCAGCGCAGGGCGGGCGAAGAAGGACTCGGGCAGGCGCACAGGGGGCAGGGGAGTGGAATTGTCCTCGGGTACAACGGCTGCTGCCCAGAGCTTTATCCCCAGGGCTACCCCCAGACGAGCATCCGAGCGCCCGGATGCGCAAGACGCCTGCGCCAAACAGTTCACAGGCGCCTGGGGCTGGGGCAGATTGCGCGCATGCTCCCTACTGGCCGGCTCTCCGGTCTCTTGCTCCCCGTGTTCTCCCTGCGCTCGCGCACGGACTTCGGCATTGGCAACTTCGGCGCCATGGAGGGCCTCTTCCGTTGGATGAATGAGGCCCGCCAGAAGATCCTGATGGTCCTGCCCCTGCTGCCGACGGCGCCTGGGGACTCGAGCCCCTACGCCACGCGCTCCGCCTTCGGACTCAACCCGCTCTTCATCGACGTGCACCAGCTGCCGGAGTTCCAGGCCACCGGCGGCGAGGGCGCCTTCTCCGACGAGCAGAAGCGCCAGCTGGCCGAGGCCCGCGCGGCGCACCGCGTCCGCTACGATTTGGTGTTCCCGCTCAAGGACGCCGCCTTTGGCCGGGCGTTCGACCACTTCGACCGGCACGAGTGGGGCGCGAAGACGGCCCGCGCGAAGGAGTTCCAGGCGTGGCGCGAGGCCCAGGGCGAGTGGCTGGAGAGCTACGCGCTGTTCACCGCCATCTCCGAGGACCAGCAGCGCCGGGCGTGGTGGGAGTGGCCGGAGCCGCTGAAGCACCGGCAGCCCGAGGCGCTCAAGGCCGAGGGGCAGCGGCTGGAGCGGCGCGTGCGCTACCACGCGTGGCTGCAGTGGGTGGCCGAGCAGCAGTGGAACCAGGTGCGTGCCCAGGCCAAGGCCCGGGGCATCCTCCTGTGCGGCGACGAGCCCTTCATCATCGGCCAGGACAGCGCGGACACCTGGGCGCACCCGGACATCCTGCGCCGGGACGCACGCCTGGGTGTGCCGCCGGATGACTTCTCCGCCACCGGCCAGGACTGGGGCCTGCCCTACTTCGACTTCGCCGCCATGGAGAAGGAAGACTACCGCTGGCTCAAGGCCCGCGCGGTGAAGGCGGCCAGCTACTACGACTTGCGCCGGGTGGACCACGCGGTGGGCTACTTCCGCCAGTGGATCCGCGATGAGAAGACGCCCACCGGGCGCTTCATCCCCTCGGACGAGGAGAGCCACAAGAAGTTCGGCGAGCGCCACTTCCGCCTGCTGTCGCAAGACGCGGGCATCATCGCCGAGGACCTGGGCGTCATCCCGCCGTTCGTGCGAAGGATTCTCGCGGACCTGGGGCTGCCCGGCTACCGGGTGATGCGCTGGGAACGGGACGACAACACGTACCGCAACCCGCACCAGTACCCGCCCATCTCGCTGGTGACCACAGGCACCCACGACACGGAGCCCATGGCGGACTGGTGGGATGCGGCCCGGGACGATGAGCGCGCCGCCGTGGCGCGTGCGTGGCCGGAG